>DATFSB010000498.1:0-3138 GCA_035262825.1 Gemmatimonadales bacterium
CGCTCGGCGCTCGAGACGACGTTCTCGAGCGTGCTGATCGGCAGGCGCTGCGACACGCCGCTCTTCTTGTCGACGCGCTTGTCGCCGCGCGCCTCGAAGGCGATGCGCTCGACCAGCTCGGCGATGAAGTCGGGGACGCGAATCTGCCTCGAGTCGCGGGCGATCCACGCTTCCTGCTGGGTGATCGCCGCTCCCAGCGCGACGGTGTGCGGGTAATGGGTGGCGATCTCCGAGCCGATGCGGTCCTTCAACGGCGTGATGATCTTGCCGCGCGCGGTGTAGTCCTCGGGGTTGGCGGTGAAGACGAGGGCGACGTCGAGATTGAGCCGCACGGGGTAGCCCTTCAGCTGCACGTCACCTTCCTGCATGATGTTGAACAGGCCCACCTGGATCTTCCCGGCGAGATCGGGAAGCTCGTTGATGGCGAAGATGCCGCGGTTGGCCCGCGGCAAGAGGCCGTAGTGCATGGTGAGCTCGTCGGACAAGAGGTGCCCGCCGCGCGCCGCCTTGATGGGATCGACGTCGCCGATGATGTCGGCGATGGTGACGTCGGGGGTCGCGAGCTTCTCGACAAACCGCGCGTCGCGCGGCACCCAGGCGACGGGCGCCCGGTCGCCGTGCTCCTCCACCAGCTGGCGCCCGTACTTCGAGATCGGCGCGAACGGTGCGTCGTTCACCTCGCTGCCCGCCAGGATCGGGATCTCCTCGTCGAGCAAGCTCACGAGCGCGCGCACGATGCGAGACTTCGCCTGGCCGCGCAGTCCCAGCAGAATGAAGTTGTGGCGGGAGAGGATCGCGTTCACCAGCTGGGGAACGACGGTCTCTTCGTAGCCGACGATGCCCGGGAAGAGCGGACTGCCGTTCTCGAGCAGACAGATCAGGTTCTCGCGCAGCTCATCCTTGACGGTGCGCGCGATGCGGCTCGGCGCCGACCATTCGGTCTGCCGCAGCTCGCCTAGCGTCGTTGGTTGATTCATGGATTCGACGTTAACCATGCTTGACAGGAGATTGCCAGTCCCCCAGCGTATCAATTCGCTGGAGATGGGAGGACGCGATGCGTCCGTCATTGGTGTTGCCGCTCCTCGTCGTCGCGCAGCCTGCGTTCGCCCAACGGCCCAAAACGCTGCCGCCGGTCGATTCCGCCGCCGTCATCAAGTTCGATATGAAAAAAGGCCGGGACCGCGTGGGCCGCGTCGTGGCCGCGGACGACACCTCGCTCACGGTGGTCACGTTCGCCGGGGCGCGCGTTGCCCTCCTTCAGGACTCGATCAAGGAGTGGCACCGGCTGCACGGCTCTCTTACGCCGGGCGGATGGCGGCCGATGGATCTCACCACGAACCATCTGTTCTTCGCGCCCACGGCCCGCACCACGCGCGCCGAGGGCTGTTGCTCGGTGGGGGACATTGATGTCTTCATGCCGACCGTCGGGTTCGCAGTCAGTGACCGGGTGATGCTCTCAGCTGGTCTCTCCCTGCTCGAGGGCTTCGATAGCGCCGGGCATCGAGACGACTCGGGGGTTACCTTCGCCGACGCCAAGGTGGGGCTCGGGAGTGGCCGCTTCGCGGCGATCGCCGTGGGCGCCTTCTGGGGGAGGTACAAGAGCGAGGGACGCGGGGGATCGGTCGGCGCGGGCTACAGCGTCGTCACCGTTGGCAGCAATGACCACGCCGTGACGGTGTTGGGCGGGTATCCGTTCGCGACCGCGGGCTTTGCACCCGATCCGATCGTCATGCTCGGTGGCGAGACCCGCGTCACCAGGCGCCTCAAGCTCATGACGGAGTTCTGGAGCCTTCCGCAGATACGCGGGGTCTCCGCCATCTACGGCGCACGGTGGCTGGGCGACGAATTCTCCTTGGAATTGGGGACCGGTTCGTATCCGGTTTGGATGGCCATCAAGGCGGGCTGGTAGAGAGCCGTACCCCCGCGATCCCCCACGCCTTGACGTCGACACTCGCCGAGTGGTCGCCGCTCACGGTGAGCGCGTCGCCGTTCATCTCCACCAGATTGGTGCGCCGCGCGAGCTGGAAGCTGTAGGCGGCCGGCCAAATTCCCACACCACGGGCCGCGCCGCGAATATCGAGCAGCTTCACGATCGCGCCGTCGCCGTCATCGGCCGGCTTCGCTCCGACGACGAGCACCCCACGATCGGGAATCGAAAGCGCACTGTCCTTCGAGATCAGCGGGCCCGGCGTTGCGTTGCTGTACGATGGGCTCACGTAAAGCGGATCGCACGCCCCCCAGCCACGCCGCACCGGCTCGGCCGGATCTCCCGGCGTGAGCAGCGATAGCCGGTAGCGGAACACCATCTCGCCCGACTGCCTCGCAGCGTAGTTCGTATGCCAGTAGTTGTTCATCACGTACGAGAACAACGTGCCGTCGGGGACCAGGGACCGGCGCCAGGCACCGCGCACCACGTCGTTCAAGGTGAAGAGCGGAGCGTCGGGAGCGCTCCACAGCACCCCGTCCGCGGCGTCGTGCAGCCACACCCAGTGAGCATGGCAGTACCAGTCGCGCGAGCTCCCGGGCTGCTGATCGCGATCCACCGTCATACGCCCGCACGGGATCTCCACTTCTACCGTCGGTTGCGTGAAGGCGAAGGGGAAAGCGGCATACACCGCTTCCTTGTCGAGTGTCGCGCTCTTGGTAATGCGGTTTTCGATATCGACCCACGGCAGCTCGTCGTACAGCGTCACCGTGGAGGTGACACTCGAGCAGCTCCGCAGCGCCCGTGTGATGTCGAGCCGCACGCCGATTCCCGGCAGACGGCTCCGTCGCGACGCCGATCGCGTCGCCGGGGCGATGTCCAGGGTGGCGGGCGCGCGCAGGGTGTCGCGGTCGGGGCTCGTCCACAGCGCGCTCCGCTCGCCCCCCGCGACGTGCAATAGCTGATTGAGCCCCGACCAGGTGGACGCCTTGACCCGCTCTTTCATGTCGGGCCCGACGAGCGACGCGATCGCCCCCGTCGCCGCGTCGAGGCGCACACGAAATCCGCCCGCAGACGCCTCCAGAGCATCGCCTTCATCGGTGGGCGGCGCGGCGGCGCGCGGCTTCGAAGCCAGGGCGAGGTACCCCATGGCGGGGACATCGCGTACGAGGACGAGGGCGTCACCATCCGGGAGGTCGACGGCGGGCAGTGGC
>DATFSB010000499.1:0-4001 GCA_035262825.1 Gemmatimonadales bacterium
CATGTGTGGGGGACCGACTACAATTCGCTAACCAATTGCCATGGAATGAGTTGAGTGTAAGCCAAAGTTCGGCACAGGCTTTGCCAGCTTGAAGCCCGGAATACAAAGCGCCCCACCTTTTCTTTGACAGGGAGACGTAGATGAACCGGAAGGGTTTTACGCTCATTGAGCTGTTGATCGTGGTCGTGATCATCGGCATTCTGGCCGCGATCGCGATTCCGAAGTTCGCCAACACCAAGCAGAAGGCGTACATCGCTTCGATGAAGACCGATCTGCGTAACCTCGTGACGGCCGAAGAGGCCTACTTCGCCGATTCGGTGAAGTACACGAGCAACCTGGGCACGAACTTCGCCGTGACGACCGGCAACGTGCTGGGGACCATCACGGTGACCGGCGACGGCTGGAACGCGACGATCACCAACACCAACCTGGCGAGCCCGCTGCATACGTGCGCGATCTACATCGGCAGCACGTCGGTCGCTCCCGCCAGCAAGGAAGGCGAGCCGAAGTGCAACTAAGCCTCCGGGCTTAGTGGAGAACGAAGAACGGCGGGGACACCCCCGCCGTTCTTTTTTTTCTCGGGCGTCCCATATTCTGACGTGACCGTGAAACCGTCCCTGCGGGCCGTGCTGCTGGTGCAGCTCGCCTTTCTCGCGGCGACGGCTCTGATCCTCGGCGTCGCCACGAGTATCCTCGCGTCCACTTTCGCGCCCGGGGCGGAGTTTCCGCTCGTGCTGGCGATCGTGGCCGGAGACGTCGTCATCTTCATCGCGTTCGGCCACTATCTGGTCACCCGGCTCGTCCTGAAGCCGCTGGCCGAGCTGCACCGAGCTGCGGATGCGGTGATCCAGGGTAACCTCGACGCGCGCGCCCCAGAGGCCGAAACCGCCGACTTCACCCACCTGGGCGAGCGTTTCAACCGCATGACGGATCACCTGCTGGACGCACAGAGCCAGCTGGTGCGGGCGGAGAAGCTCGCCACCGTGGGGCGCCTCGCCGCCGGCATCGCGCACGAAGTCGGCAATCCGCTGGGCGGAGCCTCGACCTACCTCGAAGTGCTGCGGCGGCGCGGGGCCGAGTCGGAGGTCGTGGCAGCGCTGCGGCGCGAGCTCGACCGCATCGACAAGATCGTCCGCAGCCTGCTCGATTACGCCCGCCCCCGCGAAGAAGCGTTGCAACCGGTGGATGTCACCGTCGTCCTGTCGGCTGCGCTGGATCTGCTGCGGGCACAGGGCGCGCTGCACACGACGCGCGCCGAGCTCGACGTCCCCACATCCTTGCCGCCCGTCCTGGGGCGTGCGCACGAGCTGGAGCAGGCGGTCGTCAACCTGCTCCTCAACGGCGTGGACGCGGCGCCGCACGGCATCCTGATGCTGGGGGCGCGCCCCTGGGGTTACGCGCCGGAGCGGATCATCCCCCGCCGCGCGGGAGACTCGGGGCAAGCTTTCTTCCCGCGGACGCCGAGCCGCCGCCCCTCCCGGATCGAGCTGGAGCCGGGCACGCCGGGGGTGTTGATCTTCGTCGCCGACTCGGGGTCGGGCATCCCCGCCGCCGACCGAGACAAGGTGTTCGAGCCGTTTTACACGACCAAGGAGCCGGGACGGGGGACCGGTCTCGGGCTCGCGATCGTGGCCCGGGTCGTGTTCGAAATGGGAGGCGTAGTGTGGTTGGAGCAGGCGCGTGAAGGAGGGGCGGCGTTCAAGATTTTCCTGCCGGCGGTCACTCAATGAACCCGGATGCGGGATGCGGAACGCTTCGAATGCGGATTGGGGATTGCGGATTGCGGATTCTCAAGGAGAGCTTCTGCCACCGCTCGACCTTTTCATTCAATTCCGCAATCCACAATCCGCAATCCGCAATATTGGTGCGATGAGCCGCGTCCTGATCGTCGACGACGAGCCCGGGCTGCGCCAGTCGCTGGCGCTGCTGCTCGGCGACGCGGGCTACGAGGTCGCGGCCGAGGGCGACGGCCGCCGGGCGCTCGAGCGCGCCACCGCCGAGCCGTTCGATCTCATTCTGTGCGACGTCCGCATGCCGCAGATGTCGGGTCTCGACTTCCTGCGCGGCTACCGGGGGCGCGGCGGCACCGCGCTCGTGATCATGATGAGCGCCTACGGCGGGGAAGACGCGGCGCTCCAGGCGATGCACGAGGGGGCGTACGACTATGTCCCCAAGCCATTCCGCCCCGATGAAGTCGTCCTGGCGCTGCGCAAGGCGGAGGAGCGCGAGAAGCTGCGACGCACCGTCGCCGGCCTGCAGGCGCAGCTCGACTCGAGCCCCGACCGGCGGGCCCTCGTCGCCCACAGCGCGGCGATGCGCTCCGCCCTCGACATCGTGGCGCGCGTCGCGGAGCACGCGACCACCGTCCTCGTGACGGGGGAGAGCGGTACCGGCAAGGAGGTTATCGCCCAGGCGATCCACCGCGCCAGCCCGCGAGCCCAGGCGGCGTTCATCGGGGTGAACTGTGCCGCCATCCCCGAAAACCTGCTCGAATCGGAGCTGTTCGGTCACGTGCGGGGCGCCTTCACCGGCGCATCGGCCGACAAGCCCGGCCTGTTCGAGCAGGCCTCCGGCGGCACACTGTTGCTCGACGAAATCGGCGAATTGCCACTCGGTTTGCAGGCGAAGCTGCTGCGCGCGCTGCAGGAGGGCGAGATCCGCCGCGTGGGGGACCAGCGCAACCGCAAGATCGACGTGCGCGTCCTTGCAGCGACGGCTCGCGACCTCGCCGCAGAGGTGCAAGCGGGGCGGTTTCGCGAAGACCTGTTCTATCGCGTCCACGTCGTGACCATCCACTTGCCGCCGCTGCGCGAGCGGCCGG
This sequence comes from Gemmatimonadales bacterium, assembly GCA_035262825.1. Taxonomy (GTDB): domain Bacteria; phylum Gemmatimonadota; class Gemmatimonadetes; order Gemmatimonadales; family GWC2-71-9; genus DASTHG01. The sequence goes on from DATFSB010000499.1 coordinate 2,822, forward strand.
AAGATGTGGCGCCACTGGCGCAGCTGTTCGCCGCGCGGCTCGCCACGCGGTTCGGGTCGCCGCTGACGCTATCCCCCGCCGCACTCGAATGGCTCACGGCTCAGCCATGGCCCGGCAACGTGCGCGAGCTCGAAAACGCGGTGGAGCGGGCGGCGGTCCTGTCGGGGAAGACGACACTCGGTCCCGAGGACTTCACCGCTACTCCGCGTCCGCGGCCGACTGGCGCCGTCCCACAGGAGACGACCTTGAGCGCGGCCGTCGCAGCGGCGGAGCGGGACGCCATTCGCCAGGCGTTGGAGTCCTGTGGCGGCAACCGACGGGACGCGGCGTCCCGGCTCGGCATCAGCCTGAGATCACTCTTTTACAAGCTGAAGCAGCTGGGGCTCGAATAGTGCAAGTTCTTGCATTCCGCACAGCAGTTTGCACGGTCAAACACCCCCTTTGTTATTGCTAAGCTATTTGGTTCTAATATGTTATGCGCTGGCACGGAGTGTGTATTAGCACCCGGGCAATGAGGACAACTTCCATGAATACACGTGGTTTTTCAGCGATCGAGCTGCTCGTGGTCTTCGTGATCATCGGCATCATTGCGGCCTTCGGCATCCCGCGGGTCCGCAGCACCGTCCTCAAGTCGAACGTCCGCAGTGCCAAGGCGGCGATGGGGACGCTGGTAGCGAAGGCCAAGGCTGTGGCGGTGGCGCGCGGCTGCAATGCGACGATGACGCTGACGTCGGGCACGACGGGGACGGTTTCGATCTCGGTGTGCGCCGATACCGGCACAGGGACGCAGGTCCTCGGCGGCGTCGATTCGCTGGCGGCGCGGTTCAACGTCATGATGGCGCCGAGCTCCAGCACGCTGCAGTTCGATCCGCGCGGCCTGGCGACGAATTTCGCGACCCTGACGGTGGTGTTCGCGTCGGCCACGTCGAGCTCGATCAGAGATTCGGTCATCATCAACCAGCTGGGACAGGTGGTGCGGCAATGAAGCAGCGCAACGAGGGGGGCTTCACGATCCTCGAGATCATGATCGCCGTCGTGATCCTGATGGTAGGGGTGCTCGGGCTCGTGATGACGGCCGCGCTCACGACACGGATGATGGGGCGTGCCAACCGCGCGCAGCAGGCAGCGGCCTACGCCTCCAAGCGCATGGAAATGATGCGCTCGGCGGCGTGCATCGCGG
>DATFSB010000500.1:0-4037 GCA_035262825.1 Gemmatimonadales bacterium
TGGGAGCGCGTCGCCGACCTGCGGGTATTCCGTACGTCCCCCGAGGCATGGGAAAAGCTGATCGCCTGGCGCACCGACATGGGGAAGCGCGGCTGGAAGCTGTTACGGGTCACCCACGAGGGACCGGAGCTGGTCGCGGTATTCGGCCGCACCAAAGCCGACCGTCAGGATCGTTGACGTGAGACCCAACGAAGAGGAGACGCGAGGCATGATGCCACGCTTGCCCTTGTTGACTGCCGTGCTGCTCGCTGCGGCGTGCGGCGGCGCTCCGCCGCGGACCGGTACCGCACCGACCCCGACGCCGGCGGCCCCTCCGGGAGTCGCTCCTGTGCATTCGCCGACGGTGCAGTTCGCCCCCAGCACGACGCGCTTTCTGGTCCGTCAGGATCTCCACATCCTCCAGGACTACGCGGGACTGCCGCCCACTATCGATTTGCGTTACGGCCTGTTCGTGACCGCGGCGATCGGCGCGCCTGCCGACAGCGGCCTACCGACGACGTTCACTATCGACTCGATCGTCGTCGATTCCGCGACGCAGCTGCCGCCCCAGATCAATCTCGCCGCGGCCCGCGGATACCGCGTCACCGGTCGGTTGCTCTCCACCGGCGAATTCATCAGTGGTCCCTGCGATACGAGCGCGGCGGCAGCGGGAATCGGCAGTCTGTTGCCCCGGTTCCGCAGCTTTTTCCCACGCCTCCCGGTGGGCGGCGTGCGCCCCGCGATGACCTGGAGCGATTCCGCCGATGTGACCGACAACCCCGCCTGCTCCGGCGGAGCCTCGATCACGACGCACGCCGCCAACCAGCGGACTGCCGCGGCGTGGGAGGACCATGCGGGGAGCCGGGCCCTGCGGCTCGAGTCCACGTCCAGCTATCGCTTCAACGGATCCGGGCAGCAGAGCGGCAATCCGTTTACGATTGACGGCTCCGGTGCGGGCACCGGGTTCGCCTACCTCAGCTCGGATGGCCGCTATCTGGGCGGAGAGCAGCGTGATTCGGCGACGTTGACGATCGACCTGCAAGTGCAGGGGATCTCGATACCGCGCCGCCAGTTCTCGCACACGGTCGTCACGGCGTTGCCGCGGTGAGGCGCGCCACGGCGGCTGCGCTCCTGGTCCTCGCAGGCGCCCGGATGGCGCACGCGCAAGGCGCCACCAATCGCGCCGCGGCGTATCTCGTCGCGAGCAATGTCAGCGACGCCCGCGCGCTGTGGGTGAACCCCGCCGGGCTCGCGACGCGTCCCGAAGCCTCGGTGTTGCTCGATCTCACCGTCGTGCGGCCCGGGTCGAAGGGGCGGCTGGGACAGGTGACCGCCGGCTTCAACGCCCGGGGACTCTCGTTCGGGTACCAGCGCGACAATTTCACGCCCGCTCTCCACGGCCATACCTACAAGCTCGGGCTGGCGGGGAACTACGGGGGATTCGGGGCCGGCGCCAGTATCGCGTTCCACGGCGGCGCCAACCAGGGGACGGGGTGGGACCTGGGCGTCCGCTACGACCGGCTGGCGAAGGTCACCATCGGCGGCGTGATCCGCAACATCGGCCGCCCCAGAATCCTCGGAGTTCGCCAGGCGACGAGCCTCGTTCCCGCCCTCACGCTGCGTCCGCTCGGATCGGTGCTCGCGTTGTCGGCCGAGGCGAGCTTCGCGTCAGATACGAACGCCCGAGGCTATGCCGTGGAATTCGAGGCGCTGTCGCCGCGTTCGCCCAGAGTAGGACTGCTCGCCCGCTTCGACACCGACGGCTCGCTGCACCGCCGCGCCCTGCTGTTCGGTCTGTCGATCGGGACCCGCGACCTGGTCGGCGCCGTCGGCTCAACGCCAGGGGACTTCTCTACCGTGGATGCGGCAAACGTGTACGGGGTGAGCAGCCGGACTCCGCGATAACGGCACTTCGCATTTACCGTCTCTCCCGGTCCTTCCCCGTCGTTCCCCGTCCTGTTCGTATCGAATCCGCCGGCAACAGGCGCTGCAGCGGCCCTGCTAGCGACCACGCCGCGCGCGGCGTCAGGTCTTGGTAGACGGTGTCGCGGCGGCTGCGCGGCAGGATGAGGATGCAGCGCAGGTCGGGACCGCCCTTCCATTCCAGATCGAGCGAGTAGGCGACGCTGTCGCGCGGGTAGCCACGACTGCCGTGCGGCGTGAGCACCCCGACTCGGGCGTTCGACACCAGGAAGACGATGGTGTCGCCGCGATCGCGCGGGCGGAACGCGAGCTGCACGCTGTCGCCGGGGGAGAGCAGACGTCCCGCCGCGAGCGCCGCGCGCAGCGAATCGGGAACTGCCGCGTCGTTGGTTGCGATCCACGGCGCCGCGGCGAGCACGTACCAGAACACCACCACGGCGCCCGCGATGAACGCCGCGCCGGCGAGGCACCCCGCCAGCGACACCCCGACGAGCGATTTCACGAACAGGGTAAACCAGGTGCTGCGGTGTTGCACGCGTTGCCGCGCGGCGGTGGGCAGCGCGTCGACGAGCGCGCGGCTCACCTCTCCCGCGTTCTGGTAGCGCTCGCCGGGGTCCTTCGCGAGCATGCGCGCGAGCACCGCGCCGAGCTCCGGGGTCACGTCGCTGCGCAGCTCGCGGATGTCCCGCGGCACAGCGGTAAGCTGCTGGGCGATGATCTTCGCGGACGAATCGCCGTCGAACGGCGGCCCCCCCGACAGCATCTGGTACAACACGATGCCGAGTGAGTAGATGTCGGAGCGTCCGTCGACGGCGTCGCCCGCCGCCTGCTCGGGGCTCATGTACTGCGGCGTGCCGATGATCATCCCCTCGGTCGTCAGCTGCGCCGCGGTGGCGGCCTGCGCGGCTTTGGCGATGCCGAAATCGGTGACGAGCACGTTGCCGCGCTTGTCGAGCAGGATGTTGTCGGGCTTGACGTCGCGGTGGACCACGCCCTCGGCGTGGGCGTACGACAGGGCGTCGGCGACGGCGCGCGCCACCCGCGCCGCGTCGCCCGCCGACAGCCGGTGCATGGGGCGGTTGCCCAGCAGCTGGCGCAGACTCGGCCCGTCGACGCACCGCATGGCGAGGTAGAGGAGCTCGGCCTGCTGCCCGACCTCGTAGATCGGGACGATGTTGGAGTGCTCGAGGCGGGCGATCGTCTGCGCCTCGCGCACAAAGCGCTCGGAGAGCGTCGGGGCGGGGGCACCCGCGGTGTCCAGCACTTTCACCGCGACGTCGCGATTGAGAACGTGGTCCCGGGCGCGGAACACGACGGCGAAGCCGCCCTGCCCGAGCAGCGGCCCGACCGTGAATTGCCTGCCCAACGCCTCCTGCAGGCGCTGCTGGAGGCCCGAGATATCCATACTTTTAGTCCATGACCGTACGAAAACGTACGATCGTCTGGCGCACCGCGTCAGCCCTCGCCGGCCTCAGTCTCGCCTGGCTGCTCGGCGTGTGGCCGCCACCGGTATGGTGGCGCGATCACTGGCCCGAGCGGACGGCGATGATGCGGTCGCGCGGCTCCGGCGGAGCCTATCAGCCGACGGCGCTCGCGCACTTTCCGAGCGCGTTGCAACGGATGGTCATCATCGGCGAAGACTCCCGCTTTCACACCCATCACGGCGTGGACCTCGACGAGATCCGTGATGCGTTACGGCTGCCGCCGGACGCCGGTTTCTTCAAGACGGCGCGGACGTTTTGGCGCGAGCGCGATCGCGTGCGCGGCGCCAGCACGATCACGCAACAGCTCGTCAAGAATCTGTACCTGTCGCCCTCGCGCAACCCGTTACGCAAGGTCAAGGAAATCGCGACGGCATTGCGGATGGAGGTGGCGCTGCCGAAAGACCGCATCCTGGAGCTGTACTTGAACGTCGTCGAGCTGGGGCCGGACGTCTGGGGTGTGCCCGCGGCGAGTCAGCGGTACTTCGGGGTCGCTCCGGACGCGTTGAGCCCGGACCAGGCGGCGGCGCTCGCCGCCACGCTGCCGTTCCCGCTCTCGTCCAATCCGGCCTACCGCTCTTCGCGGATGCTGCACCGCCGCGACCTCATCCTGGCGCGCTACAACGGCGTGAACGTCTTCATCCCGCCCGACGA
>DATFSB010000501.1:0-3367 GCA_035262825.1 Gemmatimonadales bacterium
ACGTTGTGGTACCAGTCCCAGTTGGCCGGCACCGCCGACGGGGTCAGCGCGAAGCCGGCGAAGTGAAACCCCATCCAGGCGCCGCCTCGCTCCATGTACGCCTGAAACGCGGCGCGCTGAGCGGGATCCTCGGGACGCGTGTCGAGAAACACCACTACGTCATAGTGCGACAAGAATGTTGCGTTGAGGTTGCGCCAGTCGGAGGTGGTGTCGAAGCTGAAATGGTACCGCTCGGCCAGCCGCGGAAACCACTGCACCGCCTCGTGCAGGAAGCTGATGTGCGCCGCGTCCTCCTTCCCGGTGAAGAACGCGATCACGCTGAACGCCGCCGCTATCCGCAGAGCGTGCCTTGGCGCGAATCCCAGCTCCGCGATACAATCCACGACGCATGCCTCCTCGTCCCATCGTCCGGCGCCTCGTCCTCGCTGTTGCCCTGCTGCTGCTCCTGGGGGCGGTGTGGACCGGACTCCACAACGGAATCAGTCTCCTGTCAGCTTCACAATCCAGTGGCCAAAAGGTACAGTCGGTGGCGCAGATCGCCTTCGGGCTGTGCGCTTTGCTCGGGCTCGTGACCAGCTTCACCGCTCGCCGCTTTCGACCCGTGGTGCTCGCCTGCTTCGCCCTCACCTTGTCCGTTGCGTCAGGGATGTTTGTGATTGTGTGGAGTCGCAGTTCGGTCCTGGTGGGAATCTTGACGGGAGCGGTGGCGTTTCTCGTGGCCTGGGCTATCATTGGAGCGCTCCGTCAGGGGCTTTAATTCACACATGAATTGGATCGTCGTCCGCTGCGGCCGATCAGACCGCAGCTGGTGGGCGCTCGCCGGCGCCCGGGTCACTGGTACATCCGCATCCCCCACCTGGAGGCGTTCTTGAGACTGATGCACAAGGGAGCACTGGCCGCGTTCGCGGGACTGTCCGTCGCGACGCACGCGGCGCACGCGCAGATGCAGCAAACCGCCCAGCCGACACTGCCCGCCAACCTCGCCGCGACGCGCGCGGCGCTCGACAAGTATCAGGACCCCATCGCCGCGATTCGCGACGGCTACTTCTCGACCGTCGGGTGCGTTGACTACCCGAAGGGCGGCGGCGGCGAAGGCCTGATGCCTTACAAGGTGGGCGGCATGGGGGTGCACTTCCTCAATCCCGCGCTGATCGGGCCCACACTCGACTCGCTCAAACCCCAGGTGCTGATCTACGAGCCCGTGGGCGCTTCCCTGAAGCTCGTGGCCGCCGAGTGGTTCGTGCCGACGGCGCTCTCGAAAGAAGCCCCGACGGTCTTCGGTCAGAAGCTCGACGGGCCGATGGAGGGGCATGCTCCGATCCTGCCCGCCGAGCTACACCATTGGGACCTGCATGTGTGGCTGTGGAAGCCCAACCCCAATGGGCTGATGCATCCCACCAATTCGAACATTCATTGCTCTGACGGCCCGTACACGTTCCACGAAATGGCCACCAAGATGGTGGACCATTAGCTGGAAGCACCTTGGGGGCGGCCGATGCTGGCCGCCCCCGCTGGCGCTCGGGTCACTCTCTCGAAGCTCACGGAGCTGTGAATGATCCCGTCTCGCGCAGTTTGTGCAATCGTCCTCTTCGCTCTCGCGACACCGCTCTCGGCACAGCAGAGTTCGCCTCCCGTCGACTCCGCCACGGCGACGACGATCCGGCAACTGCTCGCCATCACAGGGACCGGCAAGCGTATGGTGCAAGGGATCGAGACCATGGTCCCCGCTCAGCGCGCCGCGAATCCGCGCATACCGGCGGCGTTCTGGGATGCATTCCTCGCGCGTGCACGGCAGGACACGACCGAGCTCCTGGAACAGATGATTCCGATCTACGCCTCCCACCTGACCACAGCGGAACTGGAAGGCCTGGTGCGCTTTTACCAGACCCCACTGGGCCGGCGATTGGCGGAAGTCCTGCCGCTCATCATGCAGGAGAGCATGCAGGCAGGCCAAAGCTGGGGAGCAGCGATCGGCCGGCAGGTCGCCGAGAGCCTGGCGCAGACAGGTCTTCAGTTTCCCAGTCCGTAATGACTCGTCCGACACTGAACCCAGGCGCTCCCATGATCCGACTTGTCGTCACCTTGCTCACCCTGGCAGGCACGATGGCCGCACAGACGCCCGGTCGGTACGCCGACGTCAACGGGCTCCACCTGTACTACGAGCTGCACGGGCCCGCCGACGCGAAGGCACCGCCCCTCATCCTGCTGCACGGCGGCGTCGGCGGCATTATGATGTTCGGCCCCAACCTCCCCGTACTGGCCGCCGGGCGGCAGGTGATCGCCGTAGAGCTCCAGGGCCACGGGCACACCGCCGATATCGATCGCCCGCTGCGCTTCGAGCTCATGGCCGATGACATCGCGGCGCTCGCGGCGCAGCTCAAAATCGCGCAGGTCGACGTGATGGGGTATTCGATGGGCGGCGGCGTGGCGCTGCAGGTCGCGATCCGCCATCCCCAGCTGGTGCGCCGGCTCGTGGTCGTTTGCGAGCCGATCAAACACAGCGGGTTCTTTCCCGAAGTGCAGGCGGCCTTCGAGCACATGGGGCCGGAAGCGGGCGCCGCGATGAAGCAGTCGCCGCTCGCGACGATGTATCCCAACGTCAACTGGGCCACGCTGTTCACGAAGATCGGCGACATGGCGCGGCAGAATTACGACTGGTCGGCGGATGTCGCGAAAATCACGAGCCCGACGATGCTGATCTTTGCCGACGCCGACGCGGTGACGCCGGCGCACATAATGGAAATGTGGGGGCTCCTGGGTGGGGGGAAGCGCGATGCCGGTCTTGATGGCTCCGGGCGCCCGCCCGGACGCCTGGCGATCGTTCCGGGGACCACGCACTACGACATCCTGAACACGGACGCCGTGGCACGCCTGGTGATTCCCTTCCTCGAGAAGCCGTGAGGTGACGCCCCGCGTTCCTGCGGGGTAATCTCCGGTATGCGCGCCCACGCTGCCGTGCTCATCGCATGCGCCATCAGTTGTGGCGTGCCGACGGCACCCAGCGTCCTCGGAGCCTGGGGAGGCCGCGAGGCAAGTCTCGTCCTCGCACTCTCGGGCGGGACGCTGTCGTATCCATGCGGGGCCGGGACCATCGACTCGACCTGGGCGCTTGGTCCTGCCGGAGAGTTCACCGCAACAGGCGAACACTTCTTCGGCGGCGGGCCGATGCCTGTGCAGGGTCGACCTCCGCACCCCGCGAGCTATGCCGGAACCATCGTCGGTGACAAACTCACCCTCACCGTGACCCTCACGGACCTCAACCAGGCGCTCGGCCCGTTCCATCTCATCCGTGGAGGCCCGCCGGTCCCCGAAATGTGCGTCTGACCCCTAGACGCACAGGCGCGCAGGGGTGATCCGAGAACAGGTG
>DATFSB010000502.1:0-6129 GCA_035262825.1 Gemmatimonadales bacterium
CCCAAGGCCCAGGCGCTCGCCAACCGCACGCGTGGTGACGGCGCATGGACCGCGGCCTGCAAAGCCGGTGCGGATGCGGGGTCCTGGATCTCACCCAACGCCCACGCGGCCATGGCCGCCGGTCCCGTTGCGGTATCGGCGAGGCGGCGTTCCAGCGCCGACCGCGTCTCGTGCCGCCCGCCGACGCCCGCGGCGTACGCGGCGCTCTCGCGAATCCGGGGTGACGCATGCTGCAGCAGACCGTCGAGCACGTTTGCGGACACGTCGCTTTCCCCCAGCAGTTTCGCGGCGACCCGGCGCACGCACTGATTGTCCGCACCGAGGGTCGCGACCAGCAGCGACAGTGCCCGGGGGTCGGTGACGGTCCCGGCCAGGGAATCTTTCGCTCCCTGAACGTTGGGCGCATCGTCGAAGCGCCCCAGGCGGCCGGCTTCGCCGCCCAACCAGAAGTTGCCGAGCTGATCGCCGATCAAGTCGCAGACCAGTGGATCGGTATGCGCCAGCGCGTTGAGCAGCATCGCCACGCGGGCGGAATCGGCGCCGGCTCGTCCCGCGGCGTCGACGCCCGCGTGTATCGTCGCGCGGCCGCGGTGAGCCGTGAGACCTGCCGTAGCGACTCCGCCCCCCACCGCCAGGGACAGGGCGAGCACGCCGAAGGCACGCGTCATTGTTCCTGCCCCAGGGCCTCGGCGGCAGCGCGGCGAACTTTGGGATCGGGCGACTGGAGCGCCGCCTGCAACGCCTGGCGGGCGGCGGGGTCGGCGATGTGGCCGAGCGCCTCGGTCGCCGTTTCGCGCACGTCACCCTTCGGGTCGTCGATCAAGCGGCGCAGCTGGGGAATCGCGGCGATCACGGAGCGCTCGCCGGCGAGCTCGGCGGCGCTCTGGCGGACGTCGGCGTTCGCATCCTTCAAGAGATTCAACAGGGTTGCTTCAGCGATTGGCGCTTTGAGGTCGTTGAGTGCGCCCAGTGCGGCCTGACGGACGTCGGCGTCGGGGTCGCCCAGCGCCTCGGTGATGGCGGAGACGCCGCTCTGTTCCCCCAGGTTGCCCAGCGCTTGCACGGTGGCGCTACGCACGTCAGCCGACGGGTCGTGGATCAGCCGCGCGATGGCGCTGCCCGCCGACCGGGCGTGAAGGTGATCGAGCAAATCGACCGCATCATGACGCACGTCGGGGCTGGGGTCATCGAGCAGCGCAACGACCGGCGCCGCCGGGACACCCTGATCCCAATGCGACAGGGCGCTCAGCGCGTTGTGTTTCACGTCGGTGACGGGGTCCTTGAGCAGACCGGCGATCGGCCCGATGGCTCTGGGGTCTTCGAGGTCGGCCAAGGCATCTACGGCAGCCGAGCGCACTTCGGCGTCGGAGTCCGCGAGCACAGCGATCAGGGGCTGCACGGCCCGGGCATCACCCAGCTGGCCGAGCGAATGGGCAGCCGCTCCACGCACACCGGCGTTCTCGTCCTTGAGGCGGGCGATAAGGGCGTTGACCACCGTGGTGTCCTGGTTCGTCCCTGTGGCCGTCGGTTTGTGAGCTACGACGGGCTCCGCTCCGCTTTGGATCGGTGTGGCCGTCGTCCCAGTGGCCGTCACCACCGCGATGCCCTCGGAGACGCGAGGGGCCGCGGCGATCGTCGCGACCACGCCCAGAGCCGCAGCTGCAGCCCAGCCGCGCCGCGAGGTGGGGCTCGAGGTCAGTCGCCCGTCGAGCAGCCGGGCGATGCGGGACACGAGGAGCGAGCGCCGCTCGGCGAGGCCGGCCACCGGCACGCCCAGGGGCGACGCCTGAATCCATTCGGCCACGGTGGCCAGACATTTCGCGAGAGAGACTGCCGATCCGGTCTTCCGCATCGCCCACTCGTCGCTCAGGTACTCAGCCGTCGTCTCGAGCTCGCGCCGCGCGAGTCGGTTGAGCGGCTGGAAGAAGAAGCAGCGCTCGATCAGGCTTGCACCCGCGAGCCAGAGGGAATCGCGCCGCGCCAGATGTGCCAGCTCGTGCGCCAGCATGCTGCGCTGCTGGTCGGCCCCGAGCTCCGTCAATGCCAGCTCCGGCACGCAGACCTCGGAGAGCCCGAGAGCCACGGGGCTGGAGATGGTCCGGGCCATCGTGAGATGAACGCGGCGCTGGTATCCCGTCGTGCGCTGCACATCCTCGAGCGCGGCGGCCAGCGGACCGTCGCTCACGGGGCGCCGGTCGGCGAGGCGGCCGATCAGGATCAACCGCCGCGCGACGTAGTACAGCGACGAGGCAAGCGCGATAACGCCCCACAGGAGCACGGCGACCAGAGCGAGCGCCGGGACACGGGACGCGCTGGTGCCGGCCGGCTCGCGCGACTGGGATGACGCGCCCGGGTCGGCGGTCTCGTCGCGCGATGGCGTCGCCGGAAGGCCCAGAGTCGCGGGTCGTTGCAGGCCAGCGACGGGCAATGTCACTGCCGTCGGCGTGGACAGGCGCAGGCGCGTCTGCATAGTGCCGGTCACGAGACCCGCCAACAGCGCCACCTTCCAGAGGAGATCGGAGACCGCTGGCTCGAGGCGCCGGCGCCGGGTCACGAGCCACGCGCCCCCCAGAAGCACCGTGCTGTGAATCAGATACGTGAGAAGCCACGCGAACAGGCTGGACGAGACGGGGGCGGTCATTGGGACTCCGGGGCGGTCGTTTCGACGCGCGCGATCATTTCGCGGATCTTGGCGAGGTCGCCGGGGCTGACGTCGGCGCCAGACAGCAGGTGCTGAACCAGGGCAGTGACATCGCCGTCGAAGAGGCGCTCGGTCAGCTCACCGACCATCGAGTGCTGCACGTCACGCTCGGTCACGGCGGCCCGGTAGCGGTACTGGCGGGACTGGGCTCGCCGGGTAACCACGCCGCGGCGCTCGAGACGCGATAGCATGGTAGCGACGGTGGTTTGGGCGAGCCCGCGCTCGGCGTGCAAGGCTTCCCAGATGTCCTGAACTGTCGCTTCGCCCCGCTCCCAAAGGACGCGCAGGATAGCGAGCTGCAGCTCGGTGAGTTGATGGCGGTCCGGCATCCTGTAGCTCCCGGTTGAACTACAGGCGTAGATTTACATGTGTAGTTTTAAAATGTCAAGGACAGCCTAGACCTCGATCTTCGAAAACCGCCACGCTCCGGCGATGACGAACAGCACGCCGACCCCCAGCAGCACGCCTACGTCCAGCGCCACCCCGAAGTGGGTCACCCCGATCATCGTGCCACGCACGCCATCGACGCCGTACGTGAGCGGGTCGACCCGCGTCAGCGCCGCCAGCGCCACCGGCAGGCCCTGCAGCGGATACAACGCGCCCGACAGGAACCAGATCGGCATCACCAGGAAGTTCATCACCATCTGAAAACCCTGCATCTCCTTCAGGCCCGACCCGATCGCCGTGGCGAGAGCGGCGAACACGATGGCGATCAGGGCGATGATGAGAAACGCCAGCGGCACCGCGAGGACGCTCACCGGGCGGAACCCCGCTACCAGCGTGACCGCGAAGATCAACAGGCCCTGCAGCACGGCGACGGTCGCGCCACCCAGCGTGCGCCCGATCATGATCTGCACCCGCGGCACCGGCGCGACGAGCGTCTCCTTCAAGAATCCGAACTGGCGGTCCCACAGCATGGCGATGCCGGAGAACATCGCCGTGAACAGCACCGTCATGCCGATGACGCCGGGCGCCATGAACTGCAGGTAGCTCCCCTGCCCCGCGCGCTGAAACACCGGCCCGAGACCGAACCCGAGCACGCCGAGGTACATCAGCGGCGCGCCCAGCGAGGCGACGATCTGCACGCGCGAGCGCAGATACTTCTTGATCTCGCGCAGCCACAGAATGTAGACGACACCCATACGCTATTTCCTCCACACGCGGGAGATCTGGCGCATCCGGTCCTCCGCGCTGAACGTCTCGTCGCGGATGGTTTCCCCAGTCAGCTTCAAGAAGGCCGCCTCCAGCGAGTCGGCGCCGGTCTGCTGCTTCAGCTCGGCCGACGACCCCGTCGCGACGATCTTTCCGTGATCGATGATGGCGATGCGGTCGGCCACGCGATCGGCCTCGTCCATGTAGTGGGTGGTGAGAAATACCGTCACGCCCTCGGTCGCATTCAGGTTCTTGACGTGCGTCCACATCTGATTGCGGCTCTGCGGATCGAGCCCCAGCGTCGGCTCGTCGAGGAACAGGACTTTGGGCGTATGCAAGAAGCCGCGGGCGATCTCGAGCCGGCGCCGCATACCGCCGGAAAACGTTTTCACGAGATCATTGCGCCGCTCATACAGCTCGAAGCGCTGCAACAGCTCCTCGCCGCGCTCGCGGCGCACCCGGCGCGGCAGGTGATACAACACGCCGTGGATGTCCATGTTCTCCCATGCCGTCAGCTCGCTGTCGAGGCTGGGATCCTGAAACACGACGCCGAAACGCTTGCGCACCTCGGTCGAGTCGGTCACCGGATCGAGCCCGTCGAGCTGGAGCGTGCCGCTGGTCGGACGCAGCACCGTCGTCAGCATCTTGATCGTCGTCGTCTTGCCGGCGCCGTTGGGGCCGAGGAAGGCAAACGTTTCGCCCTTGCGCACGTCGAACGAAACGTCGTTCACCGCGGTCACCGAGCCGAACGACCGCACGAGATGCTGCACCCGGATCATGTGGCTGTTGTCGCTCAGAAGTCCTCCCACCTAGAGTCTCGCGCGGATGGAAGTTAGTCTATCGGCGACTCTTTTCAGCGAGCCCCGATGCTGCTGCTGCTCCTGCTGCGCCTGGTGCACATCCTGTCCGGCATCTTCTGGGTGGGCACGATGATGTTCAATACGGCGTTCCTCTTCCCTGCGCTGAAGGACGTCGGTCCGGACGCCGCGAAGTTGGGAGTGGCGCTCACCAAGCGGCGCTTCCCTGTGATCATGCCGATCGTGGCGCTCCTGACGATTCTGTCCGGGATATGGCTCTTCGCGCGCGTCTCGGGCGGTTTCCAGTCGACGTTCATGCAGTCGCACATGGCGAAGGCGCTGTCGTTCGGCGCTGCCTGCGCCATCATCGCGTTCATCCTCGGGGTCGTCATCGTGCGACCGGCGATGGTGCAGGCGATGACCCTGGCGCAGAGCAACCCGCAACGCGCCGGAGTACTGCGTGTCCGCGCAGACAATGTCGGTCGGGTGGTCACGGCGCTCGTCGTGCTCGCCGCGGCGGCGATGGCGCTGGCGCGCTACATCTGACCTGACTTCAGCCTAGATACCAGAGTCGCGCTCGGGGTACCCCGAGTAAACTCGGGGCTCGGCGCCTGCGGCGACGCGTCTTGAAAGACTCACGACCCTGCTGCCATTCATGGCACGTCGCGCAGCGCCGAGCCGCGACTTCAGTCGCGGTATACTGCGCGACGAGCCTCTTCAACCAGAGCGACAAGATCTTCGAACGCTCACAATTGGGCGCGCACCCGTACCGGTGTCCCCCACGGGTCGCGCGCGGTACCACCGTCGGGCGCGCGCTCGACCGCGACACCCGCCGTCGCGAGGCTCGTCATCGCACGCGACGCATCCTCTATAGAGGGCACCAGCACCTCCCACTCGAGCAGCCGGGCGTCGGCATCGGTCGCCGCCGGCGCCCCTGCCGCCCAGGTGTTCGTGCCGAGGTGATGGTGATAGCCCCCCGCGGCAAGGAACAGCGCGCCGGGGTAGCTCGACACCATCTTGTCGAGTCCCAGCCCGTCGTGGTAAAACGTCGCGGCCTGGTCCAGGTCGCCGACGTAGAGGTGGACGTGACCGATCACGGTCCCCGCCGGCATCCCGCTCCAGCGTTCCGTACCGGCAGCGTTGAGCAGATCGTCGACATCCAGCGGATCGGTCGCCATCGCGAGCTCATTGCCGTTCATGCGCCACGACGCGCGCGGACGGTCGGCGTATACCTCGATGCCCAGACCATCTGGATCCGACAGATACAACGCCTCGCTCACCAGGTGGTCCGACATGCCGGCGCGCTCGCCCAGCTCCGCGAGATGGCGCAGCAGCCGGCCGAGGTGAGCGCGATCGGGGAGGAGGATGGCAAAGTGATACAGCCCGAGCCGCCCGCGCCGCGGAACGGGCGTGGCACCGGCGCGCTCGCGCAGCTCGATGAGGGGACGCTCCCCGGCCTGGTCGCCGAGTATCGCCTTC
>DATFSB010000503.1:0-7863 GCA_035262825.1 Gemmatimonadales bacterium
CGCCTTTACGAGCGGGCGCGACGGCGGGTTCAATATCTATGTGGAAGACCTGGCGAGCGGGACTATCTCGCGTGTCACTCATGACGGAGTAACCTACCTTGCTGCCTGGGGAGGGGGTCAGTGATGCTCAACTCGTGTGAATCTCCCCCCCGTGACGGCATCCCCCGCCTCGGCGAAGGATTTGGCAGCCTTATGCAACCTCGCCAGTACTTGGATCAGCTAGGCACGGCGCAGCCGAACCAGCGCATGAAGCTGCCGGGGCGCGGCGGCCGCTCGAGAGAGAAGGTTCATCTTGTCTGCGGCCGCCTCGGGCCGTAAGCTCGGGGCACTGGAGGCACAATGATTGGCCTCGTTCCTTTTATCGAGGGCGTCGTCGCGTTCATCGTGATTGCGGGCACCGCTGAGCACGGTGTCTCGCTCTGGCTCCGTCACCGCGCTCAGCCACGGCCGGAGTCGGACGACGCCGGGATCGAGGCCCTCCGTGAAGAGAACTCCGAGCTGCGCACCCGAGTAGCAGAACTCGAGGAACGGGTTGATTTCGTGGAGCGGCGATTAGTTCGGGAGCAACCGCCGCCTCGGTTGCCGAACGAGCCGGAGCGGACGCCCGTTTAACCATCACGAAGGTGCTGCGGCCTCACCAGCGCATGAAGCACCACGCAGCTTATGCGCGATTCGGTAGGCTGCTCCACGACCAGAGATTCAGATGCCACCCTTCACCATTCGTGCTGCCGTCGAGTCCGATGCGCCAGCGATGCTCGCCCTCGCTGATCGCTTGGCGGCGTTTGGCCCAACCACGCGCGACGCCGTCGAAATCGCGCAGCGAGAGCGCAGAGCACTCGCCGAGGCGCTATCTCACCCATGTGACAGTTCCGCTCTTCTCGTCGCCGAACAGGCCCCGCTTGGTCTGATCGGCGTCATCCATCTGGATACGCGCCTGGACTACTTTACCGATCAGGCCCACGGTTACGTTGCGATTCTGGCAGTAGCGCGCGAGGCGGAGGGCCAAGGGGTTGGTCGCGCCCTGCTCGAAGCGGCCGAAGGCTGGGCCCGAGCGAAGGGCTTCAGTAGAGTGACTCTCGCTGTCTTTACCGACAATCGGCGCGCGAAGGGCGTCTATCAGCGACTGGGGTGGCGACCGGAGCTTGAGACGTGGTACAAGAGCCTCACCTAGCTAGATGCGGAGGTGTGAGGCATGGGCAAGCTCGTATTCGGCATGATGCAGTCCCTCGACGGCTACGTCGATGGCCTCGCGGGTCCGTTGCAATTGCCTCCGCCCGGCGTAGCACTGGCGCGTCATTTCAACGAGCACGTGCGCAGCCTGGCCGGCTGCCTGTATGGTCGACGGATCTACGAGATCATGCGCTACTGGGACGAGGATCGGCCGGACTGGGATACGGACGACCGCGACTTCGCGGCGGCATGGCGCGCGCAGCCGAAATGGGTCGTCTCACGTACGCTGAAGTCGGTCGGCGCGAATGCCACACTGGTCGCGGAGAACATCGACGCATTTGTTCGCAGACTGAAGGAGGACGTCGAGGGTGAGATCGACGTCGCGGGGCCCACCTTAGCGGCGAGCCTCACCGATCTCGGTTTTATCGACGAATATCGTCTTTACTTCCGCCCGTTCGTGCTGGGCGGCGGCAAGCCGTACTTTGCCGGCGCCCGGCCACCACTCCGTATTATTGCCAGCGATCGCGTTGGCGAGGACGCGGTTCGGTTGAGGTGTGTCCCAGCCTGAGCGTGTCGTCCCCGCCTGATCTTCACTTAAGACCTTTTGGCCGGCAACTAGAGAACTGGTTCAACGGCCCCTCGTCGTGTACAACGGCGAGCCAAATGGCTCGCCGTTTTTCGTCCGGCCGGATGACGCCTATTTGACCGTAAACACCACCGTATCCGCGATGAGCGGATAGACCGGCACATGATCCCAACGCGCGAGCAGCGCGATCACCCGGTGCGGCCCGGGCTTCAGGGAATCGAGGACGAATACCCTCTGCCCCCCTGCCAGGTGAATGATCCCGGGGCTTCCCTGCGGAATCGTATCGTTGAGCCAGATCAAGTCGTGATCCACGAACAGGTGATGGTGCGTCGACCCCTTGGACTGATCGGACGCGGCGGCGATGCGCACTCCTGTCGTCACGAGTCTGATGGTCACCGGGTTCGAGACAGTGGCGCCGTTCTTTGGCAAGGTGATCTGGACGGTCGCTGATCTGGCCTGGGTCCCCAGGGCCACGGGCCAGCCGGCCCCGGTCAGCAGTCCCAGCATTGCGACAGCAATAGCGGCTTTCACGGTCGAGTCCTTCGTAGGGTGTCAGGAACATTCGACTCCGCCGCTGTCGACCAGTATGATGAAATTGTGAAGAATCCCTTCGAATAGATCCTCACCTGACACACGTTGCCGTGCTCATCGTCCTGATGCCTTCTGGGCGCGTTGCCACGTCGAAAACTCATTGATCAACCGAAACGCCTCCCGGCCGCTCAAGTCACGGTAGAGCGTGTCAGGTGCTACGCCTTTCCGCTTCACAATGAGAAGTCCGCCCGCCGAACTCCCGCGTGGCAGTGGTTGGAGGTTGATGTTGCTTTCCTCGAGCGAGTACCGGACGGTTCCCCTGGGACCGCGGCGAATGATCGCCGAGTCAGTCATCAGCAACGCATCCGCGAACGTGTGATTGGCCTGGATGAAGACGAACATCACCCGTTCGTTCGCACCCACGGTTCCCGTCTGCCGCGCCAGACGCACGATCGAATCCGGCACCGCGGCACCGGACGCGATCACCGCGGGATCGGCGCCCTTGCCGCCTCCCATCATGAATCCCAAGAGCTGCACGACGAGTCGCACGGCGATCACGATCACGGGGATCGCGCCCGCCGCCGCGACGCCGAGGTAGATGCCGCGGCGCTTCCAGCGTCGCCGTCGCACCTGTGACGGAGTGAGAAGCCCGTCCGGCGTGCTCACCGCCGTCAATTGGTTCACCAGCTCGGCGGCGGTTGGTCGGCCGGCCGGGTTCTTGGCCAGCATGTGCTCCACCAGCCGGACGAGCGCCACCGGCGTCTGGGGCTCGCGCTCTGAGACTTTGGGGATAGGGGCCGAGATGTGCTGCGCGATCACTTCCATCGCGTTGCGCCCCTGGAACGGAAGCGTGCCCGTGAGCATCTCGTAGAGCACGACGCCCAGCGCGTAGACATCCGAGCGTCCATCGACCGGCTCGCCGAGCGACTGCTCGGGGCTCATGTACAGCGGCGTGCCGGAGCTCGATCCCGGGAGGTCCCGCGCCGGTCGCGAGGTGACGAGCGAGATCCCGAAGTCGGTGACGGTGGCATTGCCGTTGGCGTCGAGCAGGATGTTCCCGGGCTTGATGTCGCGGTGCACGACACCCACGGCATGCGCCGCGGCCAGTGCGCGGGCGCACTCGAGCGCCATCCGCACTGCCTCCGCAGCGGGGAGCTTGCCTCGGGCGATGCGGTCCGCGAGCGACTGCCCGGGGAGGAGCCGCATGACGAGATACAGCAGTCCGCCCTTCGACTCCGCACTGTACAGCGGCACGATGTGCGGATGCTCGGCCGCGGCAATGGTCCGCGCTTCGTGGAGGAATTGTTGCTCGCGAGCGGCGTCGACTGTGAGCGACGGATCCAGCACCTTGATCGCGACGTCGCGCTCGAGGAAGGGATCGTGGGCGCGGAAAACGGCGGCGAACCCTCCCTCGCCGAGGAGCGCGCCGAGCTGGAGCTCGGTCCCGAGCGCTGCCTCGAGCCTGGGCCGCAGCGCGGTGATGTCGATGCTCATCGATGCTCGAGGACACGGTCGCGCACGGTGTCAGGTTAGCGCACAACATCTCCGTTTGCCACGTGGCCCGAACACACGATGTCTGTGGCTGTTCAATTGCGCTTTCCCTCGTCTCCCGCGCGCACGTGCACCGCAACCCGGGTGGGCGCCGGAACGGAAACGCCTGCGACCCGAAACCCCGGCGGGTACCCGAACTGCAGCGTCAACTCACCGACTGTGCGAGGAGTGAACTCAAAGTCATAGATTTCGCCCACGCTGAGGAGGAGCTGCGCCGGCCGCAGCGTCACCTGCGCCGCCGGCAGATCGGCGCCGTCCTTGGCCACGTGCCGCCACTCGACCGGCCGGTCTCCGTCGAGCAATGCGGCGGCAACGGAATAGTCACTGCGGATATTGATGAGTCGGAAGCGGTAGGTCACGCCCACGCGCAGCTGCAGCGGCTCCGGCTCGAGCGTGCCGTTCAACAGCGGACGCGCGAATGGACCGCGGACCGTATTCACGGTCTCCCGCTCGTCGCTGAACAGCCATACGCGGTCGGTCTCCGGATCGAGCCGCCGGCCGGGCTCGAGGACGACGATCGCGCCGTACAGGCCCTGCGCGATCTGCTGGTGCTCGTTGAAGTGCGAGTGGTACATGAAGGTGCCGGCACGCGGCGGCGTGAACCGCACCGTGAGCGAATCGCCCACGGCGATCGCCGGCAGGATGCTCGCCCCCGCGCCGCTCCAGCCGGGAACGCCGTCGGGAAAGCTCTCCAGCTCGATGCCGTGCCAGTGCACGGCCGCCGGCTCGTGCGAGCGGTTGACGATCGTGATGGCGACGGGTTGATCCTTTTCGAGCACGAGCGTGGGGCCCGGGACGCGCAGCGCGGCCGAGTCCGCGTCTTCGGGTGAGCTGCCCAGCACATAGGCATAGCGCGGGCCTTCCCCAAGGCCGGTGGCGTCGGCGCGTGACCGGACCACGAGCCGGATCCGGCGCGGCTCGCGCGTGGACCTCGCGACTTCGCCGCGCGGCTCGACCTGGATGCCTAGCACCAGCCGGGCCATGGCGTGCTCCTCCATGGTGCCCGGCGCGTTGTGGGCGACGCGTGAGGCTGCGGGCATTCCGATCTGCCGCAGCACCGAGACCGGCGTCATGTGCGCCGCGATATGACAGTGGAAGATCCAGTTGCCCGGATGCTGGGGCGACCAGGCGATCTTCATCGTCTGGCCCTGCCGCAGGACCTCTGTGACGGCGAGCCGCCGTGCGTCCCGGGCGTAGATCGTGTCCCGCGCCCCGTCGCCTCTGGCGTCCACGCGGAAGTAGGAGCCGTGCAGATGCATGGGGTGCGGCGGCGGCGTGACCGTTACCCAGCGCCAGTAGAGCGAGTCGCCCTGCGTGACGTGAATGCGCTCGGTGTGCGGCCAGGAGAGTCCGTTGATCGCCAGCACATTGCCGAGCGCCGCCCCGGACGGCACACTGGTGTCGGCCTCGAGCACAGCGGAGATCACGAACACGCGGTCCCGCGCGGGCCCGCCTGTTCCCGGCGGGTCCACCACGATCGCGCCGTTCAATTGGCTGTCCCGCCCGCGCCGCGCGAACACGGTGACCGGCGTCGTCTTCCCCGTGTAGTAGTAGGTGCCCGGCTCGGCGAGCGTGAAGCGCACCTCGCGCGTCGCTCCCGGCTCGATGCGGACGCTGTCGCCCGCGACCCCGCGGGTCACGCCCAACCCGAACATCGTGAGAACCTCGTCAAGCGCGTTCCGGACGGTGACCCGCACCTCGGTTCCTGCGGGCACTCGGATCAGCGGGCCGGGGTCCTGGAGCGGGCCGCCCGCCTCCGCGAACGCCGCGACGTTCCGCGCCAGTCCGTCCGGCCCGTCAGGGTACCACAGCCCGGAGCGGGCTTCCAGGTTCACTGTCAACACCTCGTTCGCCAATACGCCCGCGGGCCGGCGGTTGTCGTTAGGCGCAATGCGTTCCGAGCTGGCCTGCATGGCCGGGGCCGGTGCGGTCAGGGAACCGGCGAGCTGCCCGAACGCCGCATCAGCCCAGAGGAGCACCAGGATCGATATGATGCACAGCCGCTTCGTCATGCAGGTCCTCCGCAGTGATCCCGTCGTCAGAACGGTTCGTTGCCTCTTTCCCCACAGCCCCGCATCTTGGAGCAGCCGATGACCTGTGGTCGCCGGCGGTGTCGTTGTCGCGAGGTGCGCATGCCATGGCGGTCCCGATTCCCGTACTACCGCTGCCAATCGAGGCGCCCCGCTCCGACCGGCTAACCATGGGCTCGCGCGCTCAGCCGGCCGTCAGCCGGCGCGCAACCGGACCGCAACTCTCTGTCCTCCTGCCGCTTCTGCCGAATGCTCCGCCTCAACACGCTGGGTGAGCTGCGCCTGACGGGGCCGGAGGGCGATCTCTTGCCCGGTCGGCGCAAGGAGCTCGTCCTGCTCGCCTATCTGGCGCAGCGGGCGCCGCGCGCGGTGCGTCGCGCGGAGCTTGTGGACTTGCTCTGGGGCGAGCGGGACGAAGAGCGTGCCCGCCACTCGCTGCGGCAGGCGTTGCTCATGCTGCGGCGAACGGTCGGGGAAGGGCTGATGATCGGTCCTCAGGCGGTCACGCTTGCGAGCGGCGTCGTCGAGCTGGACCTCGCATCGTTCGACGCGGCGGTGACGGGGGGCAGGCTCCGGGACGCCGTCGAGTTGTGGGGTGGCGATTTTCTGTTCGCGGCCGAGGACGCGGGCGACGAAGCGTACCGCGTGTGGCTCGAGGGGGAACGCGAGCGTGCGCGCCGCTCGTTGCGGGATGCGCTGGAGCGCCTGGTGGTGGAGGCGGCCGGCGATCGGCCTTCCGCGATCGCCTGGGCGGAGCGGTGGATCGAGCACCTGCCGTTCGACGAGCAAGCCTGTTACCGCCTCGTGGAGGCGCTCTTTCTGGACGGCCGGACGACGGCGGCGCGGGCGCGCTACCAGGAGTACACGGCCCGGCTGCGACGCGAGCTGGGGGTCGAGCCATCGCCGGCGCTCGTGCAGCTGGGCGAGCGGGTCGCCGCCGCAAGGGTCGAGGAACCGGCGCTGCTCGGGCGCGTCGGCTCCGCCGTCCCGATCACGCCCGATCCGGTGGGGCACCACGCGGCGCAGGCCGAGGTCGGGCGTACGTTCCGGCGCTGGAGAACGCGACCGCTCGCGCTGGCAGGGTTGGCCATTGTCGGCGCGCTGGTGATCGGCACCGCGGTGCTGCGCCGGGCCGCGGCCCGGCGTCCGGTTCCAACGCTCGCCGTGGGGAGTATCACCGAGCGCGGCGGTGCGGACTCGGTCGATCTGGCGCTTCCCATTGGCGGCCTGCTTGCCGTCAACCTCGCCCGCGTCCGGGGGCTCACGGCCGTCAGCAGCGCCCGCATCCACGAGATTGTGGGTGAGCTCAGCGGCTCGGCAGAGCCGGTCGCCGAAGCGGCACGGCGCGCGGGGGCGGACGAGCTGATCGACGGCGTGCTGCAGCGCGAGCCGGGCGGCCAGCTCCGTCTCGAGCTGCGCCGGGTGGAGCTGCGAACCGGCCTGATGCTCGGCGCGTATGCCGCCGTGGCGTCAGACCCGTTCGACCTGGTGGACCGCGCGACGGCACAGCTCGCCGCCGCTGCGGGACTTTCAATAGAAGGAAAGGTTGCGGACGTGACCACGCGGTCGGTGGCCGCGTACCGAGCGTACGAGGAGGGGCTGCGGAGCCTCGGCGCCGGAGACGACGAGCAGGCGCTGCGGCGGTTCCAGGCGGCGCTCGACGCCGATTCGCTGTTCGCTATGCCTGCGTTCTACGCTCGCGCCGCGTCCGATGTCCTGGGCCGGCCGTGGCCGTCATCATTAGTGTCCTCCGAGCGGCTGGACAGTTTGGCGGCGCGCGTTCCGGAGCGGGAGCGTCTGTTGATACGCGCGACCACCGCCAGCGCCCGGCAAGATCCGATCGGCATGGCCCTGGCTGAATCCCTGGCGGTCCGCTACCCGGCGGAGCCCGAGGGGCATCTGCTGCTGGGAACCGCCCGGCATAGCGACGGGGACTTTCTCGGAGCGATCCCTCCGCTGCGAACTGTGATCACGATGGACTCGCTGGGCCTGCGC
>DATFSB010000504.1:0-4196 GCA_035262825.1 Gemmatimonadales bacterium
GCCCGCCTCGACAGTCGAGGCAGGCGCACCGCGGTCAGCCAGTCACCTTGAAGAAGAATGGATCAACCGAGACGCGCACAGGCGTCACGTTGTCGACGTTCAGAAGCGTATGGGTGTTGAAGTTAGCGTTGCGCTGGTAGACAACGCCGTTCGGAAAGTTGGCCTTGTTGGGCATGTTGTTGGCCGAGAAGATTCCATAGAAGTTCCGTCCGACCGCCATGAGGTGGTCGTAGTCGCCGAGGTACGGATCGAACTGCTTCGGCGGAATACTCGCCGCGGTTTGAGCTAGCGTGAGCGGCGTCCAGGCGGTTCCGTTGGCGGTCGTCTCAAATCTCGTGACCCATTGTTGCGCAGCACCGGATCCCGTGAGCTGCTGGTACAGCAAACCGACCTTGCCTGCACTGTTGATGGCCAGCGCGGGGTTCAAGGCATTGTTGATGTGGCGTAGTTCTGGCGACCACGTCTGACCGCGATCGAGGGATCGGAGGACGTGTAGGACGTATAGCGCGCCCTGGTCGTCGTTGTACGCCATGTAGACGACGTCGCTGTTGCTAGGGTCGACCGCGATCGACACGTCGCCACCGGTGCGCTGCAAGCCGAGGAAGCCGTTGAAGTTGAACTTGGCCGCCTTGACCACGCGCATTCCGGCTTCGCCGTCGCCGGGATCCACAAGACTCGTGAAGGGCGCAGGACCGACTCCACCAGCATCATCACGGACGACGACGATGTCGGCCGTCCCCGCTCCCGTCGCATTGCTGAAAGTGCGCCAGGCGTGGAACGTTGCGTACACCGTCCCGTCCGGATGGATCGCCGGTCGAACCGACGGACCGTCCTGGCCAGAGGTCGTCCGGGACTCGATTCTGACCGAACTGAACGTCGGGTTCGTCTTTGCCGCGTCGAGCGACTGATCGATCGTCGCGGTCCTGCCGCCTCCGGCGTTGAAATCATTGTCGCCGACGTAGATGCGGTCCTTGCCCTTCGCAGACCCGCTGGCAACGGTGGTGGCCTGCACATAGGGCTGGTCGACACCGCGGCCGATGCGGTCGACGAGCACGGTCATAAGCGCTGCGCTCTGAAAATCCTTGGTGCGAAGGATGTTGAGCCGCGTCCGATCGGCGGGAAACGGATACCGAATGATACCCGCGTACAGTGTGTTGCTCGCCGTGCCGAACGCGACCGTGATGTCCGCGGTGGCTGAGCCGTCGGCAACTGTGCTGGGAACGATCGAATTGAGCGTCCACGTGTTGCCGCCATCGATGGACACGTAAATTGGCGCGCGCGGACCTTCAGCGGGGTCTGGCGTGAAAGCGGACGCGGCGATCTGCTGAGGGTTGGCCGGGTTTACCGCGATGGTGGGCTCACTATCCTGGTGTTCCTCGCCGCTCAGCGATTTCGGGATCATGTTCACCACGAGCACCCCGGCGGCCGCTGCACGTCTGGCCCGTCGGGAACGGCGGGCGGGCGCGCGGCGCGCCGGACGCCTCATTCGAGGCGCCGCGGCTGTCTTCGCTCGTGTTGCTCTCGTGTTCCGTCTACGTCCCATGAGCGCGTCCCCTTTCATAAGCCAACGTCAGAGAAGACCTCTAGGCTAGACGCAGGAGTTCCAATCCAAACGCGAGCGAGGAGGCGTCAGGTGCCCGCGCTCCTCGGCCGCGTCTCAAGGACAGTCCGGATGCCACCGGGTTCCTGATACGTCTGGAAGTCCATCGGCGACAGCGCCGTGTAGACGCGCTTGCTCTTCTCGATCTCCGGAGGCCCTGCCGCCCGCGCGCGCGCGGCTCCGCCAACGCGCCGCGCTCGGGTCGTGACCTGCGTGTCGTGCAGCATGAAGAATCCCTTCTGGCCGGTCTGAAACTTCGGGGCCTTGTACCATCTGACGTCCGTGCTCGCCGGGAAGCGGATCACGACTTCCCGCTTGGCGCCTCGGCCTTTGTGCACGCCGTCAACAGCGATCACAGCTTCACGCCAGTGGGGATCGTGCTCACTGACCGGTCCGACAGCGGCCGGCACCACGAGCCCGGCCACCCGCACGGCCCGGCGCTTGCTCGTTACCGCCTCGGCCGGCAGCCGCACCGTTGTCACGGTGCCGGAGACGACGAGACTTGCCTGGTCGAAGCGCTCTCGGCGGTCTCGCGCTCGCTTGTGATCGATCGGGTCCCCGCCGCGGCTCACGAGAGCCGTATGAGACTTATTGACGGGCAGCTGCTGGATCGACTCGACCGCGACGCTGTCCCCAAACATCCAGCCCGTCGTGTGGAAGATAAGCTCATCGCCGACCCTCGGCCGCGCGCCGCGGGTCGTCTGCACGGTAATGTCGTGCCCGGTGAAGGCGGCGAGCGCGACAGGCGCCTCGATGATGTGGTCGACCGTGACGATCAGGGTGCGTTCGTCCGCCGAAACCTGTCGAAGCGTCGCCGCCCTGACTTGCTTTACCGTCCCCTTGAAGATGAAGGTCGCCCTCTTCTCCGGAACACGCGGAGTGCGGTTCGCTGGCATGGTGTTCTCCTCAAGGACAGGCCCGCCGAGGGCCAAAGCCTGATCGTTGCGTGGACACGCTCATAGGGCGTCTCGCAGTTAGACGCCGCGTGACAGGGGGTCACCGAATCGATGAACGCACGTGACGGCGGCGCCACATTGAAATCAGGACAGCGGTCATGCCGGCGGCTGCGCCGACCTGGGCTGCGTCGATCACAACGTAGATCGAGCTGATAGCCAGCTCACCACTCAGCCAACTCGCCACTGCGCCGACGGCCAGGGCGAGCCCCGCGACCACACACCCTCTGAGCCACGCTGGATCCACGCGATCGGTGGCCATGCCTACCACGATGCCGGCGAGAACCGGGAACACCTCGTCCATGGGCCCCTCCCCTGGAGATCGATTGTGGGCATCGACCCAATCGGGCCGCGCCGTAGAGCCAGTGGTCTCGGCCCTCCAGATGGAGGCCGACCTGGCCGCCGTACTCAGGTGTTCACTGCCGTCGCGAGCTCGCCTTCAGCGAGACGCCCCATTGCTACCGACTCTCTCTACCCTCCAGCGGCTGCTGTCAAGTGGGTTCTGCCGTTATTGATGCCGCCAGAAGCTCTGGTGACGAGGGCGATGCGCTCCGCGAGTTTCATCGGTCGGCCGCCTTGGTCCGGTCTGGCCGTGGCGAGCGGGTTAGCCTATTCTACGGACGATTGGGCGATGCGACCTCTCATCAGCGCGTATCTGTGGCGGTGGATTGAGGACAACCGGACGAGCTTCGAGCCGCCGGTCGGCAACAAGGTGATCTGGGAGGACTCCCAGTTCACAGCCATGGTCATCCGGGGACCCAACCGCCGGCGCGACTTCCACGACGATCCCTCGGACGAGATCTTCTACATGCTGAGAGGGACCATGACCCTCGAGTACATCGACGAGGAGGGCAAGCGCCAGAACGCGGTCATTCGCGAGGGCGAGATGCTCCTCGTTCCCGCCCATACCCCCCACTCGCCGCACCGCCCGGCCGATACCTGGGGCCTGGTCATCGAGATCAAGCGCGGGCCCGCGGACTCCGAGTCCCTCCTCTGGTACTGCGAGCGCTGTGACACCGTCGTCCACCGGGTCACCATGAGCGCGATGGACATCGAGCGTGACCTGCGTGCGGCCATCGAGGCATTCGACGGGAGCCCGGCCACGAGGACGTGCCGCCAGTGCGGCCACGTCCAGGCCGAGCGCGCTGCGTTCTGCTAGACTCGCGCCCGGCCTGTAAGGAGGGCCACGCTATGGACCCGCTGCGGTTTCCCGGCATCCCGCCTGACTGATGCCGCGCGATTCCCAGCTTGTCCTGATCGCCTGTTACGTGGCGATCTTTGCGGTTGGCGAAAACAGCACGGCGATCATGGCGGCGCTGCCCGCGATGTCAAGCAGCCTCAGCCTCGGTCGCAAGACGGTGGAATGGGCGGTCAACGCCTATCTGCTGGCAGCCGCCGCGTTCATCATCTTGGGCGGCAAGGCGGCAGACGGGCTCGGGCCGCGGCGCTCCGCCGCCGCCGGGATCGCACTCTTCGCTCTCGCCTCGCTGACCATTGCCCTGGCCCCTGACGGCGTGGTGGTCGTCGCCGCCCGCGCTCTGCAGGGTCTGGGCGCAGCCTTTGCCGTTGCGGGCACGCTCGCCGCAGTGGCGGCCGCCGCGCCTGAAGAGGGGCGCGCGGGCGCCATCGGCGGCTGGACAGGA
>DATFSB010000505.1:0-2237 GCA_035262825.1 Gemmatimonadales bacterium
CGTGAGACCTCCCTCGATCGAGCTCTTGAAATGCCAGAACTCGTCGTAATGCCACAGCGGATTGAGGCCGACGTAGGTCGAGAGCTGCTCCATCGCCGAGCCCGGTTTCCCGTACCAGCTGAACCGGTTGAAGAACAGCACCTGCACGTAGTCGGTACGCGGCACGAATCCCGAGGATGCCCGGAAGTTCGGACTCACCGCGATGATCTCGGCATGATTGCCGTAGGCGCGGCCGGTACGGTCGTAGACCGTGAAGTCGTAGATCGAGCCGGAGCGGGCTCCGCCGGGGTCGTGCGTCCACGATCCTACCACCTGCACCTGGGAGAACCAGATCTTGCGCCAGATCAGACGCACATCGGTTCCCGCCACCCGGTTGAAGGCGCTGCCGTCCTCCCGGTCAGTGTAGACGAGACCCGCGGTGGAGCTGGCGCCGAGATCGCGGCGCACCCGCAGCAGGTTATAGACCGGGTTGTCGCCTGTGAACGACTGGTTCTGGTCGTCGACCGCGGCGAGGTAGGCGACGTTGGTCGTGCCGATCTTGCCGGTGAGCTTCGCCCCAGCGATCGGCTGCACCACGCGGCGCGTGTAGATCAGCCGGTTGGGTGAGTCGTATTGCTCCAGTCCTTCGAGGAAGAAGGGACGCTTCTCGGGGAAAAAGAGCGGGAAGCGGGCATTCGCGGTGACCTGGCCGACGTCGGCCTCGACCTGGGAGAAATCAGGATTGGCGGTGGCGTTGAGGCTGAGGTTTTCCGTCACGCCCCAGCGCAGCGTCCCGCCGATGTCGGGCTCGGCGGTATAGAGGTAGTCGCCGGGCCGCGGCGTGCCGTTCACCTTGGTCGTGAATTCCGGTGTCACGTCCATCACGAGCCCGCGGTGCAGCCCGGTGAGCCCCGTGAGCTTGCCCGACTGGATCAGGAAACTCGCGCTGGCGCGGATCGCCGGCGTCCAGGTGTCTTCGTACCCGGAGTGCTGCGTGACCCGGTCGACCTGGATGCCCCACGTCTGGGGGTCGGTGGACTGGTAGCGCAGGCTCTTGAAAGGAATGCGGACCTCGACCTCATAGCCGTACGCCGTGAGCCGGCCGCGCGATTCGTAGACGAAATCGGGATTGAGGTCGATCGTCGCGTCGAAGCGACCGCCCGCCTGCGGGCCGCCCGCCGCCGCTTCGACGCCGTCGCTCCACACGCCGTCTTCCTGGACGCCCAGCGGGTTCACCGCGAACAGCAGGGCGCGGCGGTGGTCGTCGTAGGTGTCGAGCAGGATCTGGACTTTGTCGTCGGCGTCGATGTTGTCGCGGTTGGCGAGCGTAGCGCGGATCACGCCGCCGTGCGCTTCGAACGCCCGGATCCCGAAATAGACCGCATCGGGCCCGTACCACACGAGCACTTGCGTGGTGTCGGAGGCGGGGCGTCCGTCGGCGGGGCGGTACATCGAGAAGCCGGTCAACAGCGCCGCCTGGCGCCACACCGGCTCGTCCAGCGCGCCGTCGATCTTCACCGCCGCGTCGACGCGCGGCGGGGCGACGCTCAACTCACGGGCAGCGCCGCGGTAGACGGGACCGGGATCGGAAGCGGTCTGCAGGACGAGCAGGACGGCGAGCATGAGAGAATAATACTGAGTGGCGTGTGGCTTGTGGCGAGTGGCGTGTGACTAGTTCTGACGAATCGCTGTCTCAAGGATGTGTCCGACGAACCGTCGGCTTCACCAGCCACTCGTCACCCGCCACTCGCCACTCGTCACATCCAACATCCCGCTCATCCCACTGCCACGCCGTCATCAGCCGTCTATTCGTAACGCAATGCCGTGATCGGATCGAGCGACGCGGCCCGCCGTGCGGGATAGATGCCGAAGAACAGCCCCACGATCGCGCTGAACGCGAACGCCAGCAGAATCGACGAAGGCGAGATCAGCGTATTCCAATGCGCGAAACGGGAGATCAGGATCGCCCCCGCCGAGCCCAGCAGCACGCCGATCGTGCCGCCGACGAGACAGAGCACCAGCGCCTCGACGAGGAACTGCAGCAGAATGTTGCTCCGTGTCGCCCCCAGCGCCTTGCGGACGCCGATCTCGCGCGTCCGCTCCGTGACGGAGACCAGCATGATGTTCATGATCCCGATTCCCCCCACCAGCAGGCTGACGGCGGCGATGCCGGCGAGCAGGAACCCGAACGTCTGGGTCGTCGCCTGTTGGGTTCCCAGGATGACCGATTGATCGCGGATCTGGAAATCGTTCTCGGC
>DATFSB010000506.1:0-4455 GCA_035262825.1 Gemmatimonadales bacterium
TTTCGTGCACACCCTCCTCGACGCCCGCGCACTCGCGCGGGCGCTTCAGCGAATGGCGGTAGAAATTCTCGAGCTGGCCCAGTCTCCCAAGGACCTCGTGCTGGTGGGGATTCAGCGCCGCGGCGTGGAGCTGGCCGAGCGACTGGCGCGCCTGATCGAGCAGGAAGAGGGTGTGACGGTCGGGCGCGGCGCCATCGACATCACGTTGTACCGCGACGACCTGGAGCTCGTGGGCCCGAAGCCGGTGATCGGGGAGACGCGGCTGCCGACCGATCTGTCGGGAGCGCATGTGGTGATCGTCGACGACGTGCTCTACACGGGCCGCACCGTTCGGGCCGCGCTCGATGAGCTGGCTGACTTCGGACGGCCGCGGCGCATCTCGCTCTGCGTACTGGTCGATCGCGGCGGCCGCGAGCTGCCGATCCAGGCCGACGTCGTGGGGAAGGCGGTCAAAGTCCCCCCCGGTGCGCGCGTCGATGTGCTGATCGATGAGCTGGACGGCACCGATGCCGTGAACCTCGTGGAAGCGCACACCGGCGCATGAGCCCCGCGCTCGGGAAAGACCTCATCGGACTCGAGCCGCTCAGTGCCGATCAGATTCGTCTCATTCTGGACACCGCCGAGCCGTTCAAGGAAGTGAGCGAACGGCCGATCAAGAAAGTTCCGGCGCTGCGCGGCAAGACGATCGTCAACCTGTTCTTCGAAGCCTCCACCCGTACCCGCATCTCCTTCGAATTCGCCGAAAAGCGATTGTCGGCGGACACGGTGAACGTCGCCGCGACGGGGTCGTCGGTGTCGAAGGGCGAGACGCTCGTCGACACGGCGCGCAACCTCGAGGCGATGCGCATCGATATGGTCGTGATCCGGCACGGCGCGTCGGGCGCAGCCCAGTTTCTGGGCGAGCGCATCCGCTCCAATGTGATCAACGCCGGCGACGGCAAACACGAGCACCCCACGCAGGGGCTGCTCGACATGCTCACGATCCGCGACACCGTCGGGCGCATCGAAGGGGTGAAGGTCTGTCTCGTGGGCGACATCCTGCACTCGCGCGTCGCCCGCTCCAACATCTGGGGCCTCACCAAACTCGGCGCCGAGGTGGCGGTGTGCGGGCCGCGCACGCTGTTGCCGCGGGGCATCGAGGCGCTCGGCGTGCGGGTGTTCGGCCGCATCGAAGAAGCGATCGAGTGGGCCGACGTGTTGAACGTGCTCAGGCTGCAGCTCGAGCGCATGGAAAAAGGATTCATCCCGAGTCTCCGGGAGTACTACCGCGTGTTCGGTGTGACCGCGGAGCGGCTGGCGCGCGCGCCGCGACAGCTCACCATCATGCATCCCGGTCCGATGAACCGCGGCGTGGAGATCGACTCCCGCGTCGCCGACGGACCGCACAGCGTCATCCTCGAGCAGGTCACGAACGGCGTCGCCGTGCGGATGGCAGTGCTGTACCTGCTCGCCGGCGGGCGCCCCGAGCTGGCGGTAGCGGCGAAGGGCGCGAGCGAGGGCGGGGGAGGAGGCGGGGGATCCGAATGACGCGCCCGGTGCTGCTACGGGGTGGCCGGGTGATCGACCCGGCACGCGGGGTCGATCAGGTCGCCGACGTGCTGATCCAGGATGGCAAGATCGCCGCCACCGGGACCGGGCTCGGCACTCCCGATGGCGCCGAGGTGCGCGTGGTGTCGGGGCTCGTGGTCGTCCCCGGACTCGTCGACGTGCACGTCCATCTGCGCGAGCCGGGCAACGAAGACGAGGAGACGGTGGCGTCGGGTGCGCGGGCCGCGGTGGCCGGCGGGTTCACGGCGGTGTGCGCGATGCCGAACACCGATCCGGTGACCGACAACCAGGCCGCGGTCGGCTTCATCGTGCGGCAATCGGTGCGCGCCGGTCTCGCCCGCGTGTATCCGATCGGAGCGGTGTCGGTGGGGCAGAAGGGAGAGCAGCTCGCGGAATTCGGCGAGATGGTGGGGGCGGGCGCCGTGGCGGTCTCGGACGACGGCAGGCCGGTCGTCTCGGGCCACCTGATGCGTACCGCGCTCGAGTACGCGCGCACCTTCGGGATTCCTGTCGCCGATCATTGCGAGGAGCCGACGCTCGCCGCCGGCGGCGCGATGCACGAGGGGCTCGTGTCGGCGCGGCTCGGTCTCAAGGGGATCCCCGCCGCCGCCGAGGAAATCATGGTGGCACGCGACATCCTGCTCGCCGAGCTGACGGGCGGGCACGTGCACCTCTGCCACATGTCGACGCGCGGATCGGTCGAGCTGATCCGCCGGGCGAAGGAGCGCGGACTCGCGCTGACGGCGGAGGTCACGCCGCACCACCTGACTCTTACCGACGCCGCGTGCGAGCGGTACGACACGCACGCCAAGATGAATCCGCCGCTGCGCGAGCGGCCGGACGTAGACGCGCTGCGCGGGGCGCTCAAGGACGGCGTCATCGATTGCGTCGCCTCCGACCACGCGCCCCATGCCTACGATGAGAAAGAGGCGGCCTTCGACGATGCGCCGTTCGGCATCATCGGATTGGAGACCGCGTTCGCCGTGCTGCACACCGAGCTGGTCCAGCAGGGGGTATTGACGCTTCCCGAATTGATCGCGCGCATGAGCACCACGCCGGCGCGGCTGTTTCATCTGCCCGGCGGGACGCTCGCCCCGGGGAGTCCGGGCGACGTCTCTGTCCTCGACGTGCGTACGCCCTGGGTGGTCCGGGCGGCCGAGCTGCACTCCAAGAGCCGCAATTCCCCGTTTACGGGGAAAGAGGTTGTCGGCCGGGCCGCTGTGACGCTCGTCGCAGGCCGGGTCGTGCACGAGGCACCCCCCCAGCATTGACGTCTGGAGTCCAACCCCCATAATGAGTTAGACTTAAGGCACGTTGGGCCGTTTTGTGCCTCGCCGGGGCAGCCGGCAGGTGGGGCAAATTGCTGGCAGGCACGAAATTAGCGTGGTTTCGGGCCTCGACGCTTATTATGATGGGTTCGACGTGATCCGGCTTGGCAACTGGGGTCTGATGGCGAAAGCACCGAACAAGAGTACCGCAGCAATTCAGCGTTTGCTGGAAGAGCGGCGGCAGTACGAGGCGTGGATCGCCCGAATCGACGCGGCGGGCGGAGCCGCGCCTACGTCGGTGCGCAGCCGCGTGCGTTCCGACTACGAAGCTCGCCTCAACGCCGTCACTGAGGAGTTGAAGGTCCACGCCGAAGCCGCTCGCCTCATGGCGGCGCAGCGCCGCGAAGTGCGGCGCGATCTTCAGGGAAAAGAAACGTCGGCCGCCGAGCGGCTGGCCGAAGCCGAGCTGCGCCACGCCGTGGGGGAGTACGACGAGTCGCAGTGGACGCAGGTGCACAAGGAGTCACTCGCCGAACTGGTGTCGGTGCGCGAGGAGCTGGGGGCGGTCGAGGAGGACATCGCGCAGCTCGAGGAGCTGGAGCGCCTGGTGAAGACCCGGCCCGCTGCGGCCCAGGCTCCGGTGCCCGTTCCGGCTCCACCGGCGCCGCCGCCCGCCATCCCCGCCGGATCGAATACCGGAACGTCGTTGCCGCGCGTCGGCTCGCCGCCGCGCCCGCAGGCGCCCGCCGCGTCGGCGGCGCCCGCGAAGGACGGTCAGAAGAACGACGCGAAGGCGCTCGAAAAGCCGGCGATGATCGACGAGCTGGCATTCCTCAAGTCGGTGACCGACGACGACAAGCGCGGCATCGCGAGCCCCGGCCCGGCGCCGACGATCCGGCGCAGCGGAGCGCAGTTCCAACCCGTCGAACCGTCTCCGACGCCGGCACGTCCTTCGTCGATACAGGCACCCACGAGCTCCGCGCCGTCGCCCAGCTCCGTCGCCGCCACGCCGGCAAACAATGAGGAACCCGAGCCGGTGCGGACGCTGAAGTGCCGCGAATGCGGCACGATGAACTTGCCGACGGAGTGGTACTGCGAGAGTTGCGGTGCGGAGTTGGCGGCTTTGTAAGTCGATCCAACCTTACGCTTTTGTCCTTACGTATTTGGCAAGCCGCGATTTGTGTCTCGCGGCATTATTTCTGTGTATCAGCCCCTTCCGTGCCGCCCGATCGAGCAGGCGCACCGCAACCGCGTATGCCTGCGTCGCCTCCTGTTTGCTGGCGGCGCCGCGGACGCGCTTCAACGCCGTCCGCAGGGCAGAGCGCTGAGCCCGGTTGGTGATGGTGCGGCGACGCGCCTGGCGCATCGCTTTCTTCGCTGACTTGATTCTCGGCACGTTCGGCTCTCCAATTTGAGGGGCGCAAGTTAGAGGGTAAGTTGAGAGGGGTCAAGGCGCTACGCCGTTGACCGGGGCTCTTCCCCCCGGCTATCTTGGGCTAACCGCAACGCTCCGAGCGCCCCATCTCGATCGAGTTTCTCATCTGGGCCCCGGTGCTGCTGTTTTCGATGGTGGCCCACGAATACGCGCACGCCGAAGCCGCCTACCGCCAGGGCGACGACACCGCCTACGCGCTCGGAC
>DATFSB010000507.1:0-3148 GCA_035262825.1 Gemmatimonadales bacterium
CTTACCTGACCTCCAACACCTGTTCACCCCGGTGCGTCTGCCGCGTCTAGTAGTGTATTTACCTGGTCAGTATTCTCGCCTGCGCTCCGTTTTCCCCGATCGCAACCGTGTGCTCGAAGTGCGCCGACAACGACCCGTCCACCGTGACGACGGTCCACTTGTCGGCCAGCGTGCGGATCTCGGCGCCGCCGACGTTCACCATCGGCTCGATCGCGATCGTCATCCCGGGCACGAGCCGGGCGCCGCGCTTCGGCTTTCCGAAGTTGGGGACCTGGGGCTCCTCGTGGAACGCCGAGCCGATCCCGTGCCCCACCATCTCGCGGACCACCGAGTACCCGGCGCTCTCCGCCACCTGTTGCACCGCGTGTCCGATGTCGCCCACATGATTCCCCGCCTTCGCCTGGGCGATCCCGGCGGCGAGCGCATCCTTCGTCACCTGCAGCAGCCGCTGCGCCTCGGGTGGCACGGCACCGACGGGGTACGTCGCCGCCGAGTCGGCGTGCAGCCCTTCCAGCTGGACCCCGACATCGACGCTGATCAAGTCGCCTTCCTTCAGGACCCGCTTCGCCGACGGGATGCCGTGCACCACTTCGGAGTTGATCGACGTGCACAGCGTCGCGGGAAAGTCGTACAGTCCCTTGAACGAGGGGCGCGCCCCGGGATGGCTGCGGATGAATTCCTCCGCCTGGCGGTCGAGCTCCTTGGTCGACACCCCTGGGCGCGCCGAGCGCTCCATCAGCGCCAGCGTGTCGGCCACGATCTTCCCGGCCGCCGCCATCGTGTCGATTTCCCGTGGGGACTTGAGGGTGATCATCGACCCAGCACGCGCTTGATCTCTTCCGCGATGGCGTCGACTTCCCCGACTCCGGGCACGCGATGCACGATGCCCCGCTGCGCGTAGTGCGCCACGAGCGGCGCCGTGTCTTTCTGGTAGACGACGAGCCGCGTGCGGATCGCTTCCGGGGCGTCGTCGCTCCGACCCTCGTGCAGCGCGCGGCCGCGCAGCCGCTCCACCAGCTCATCCTCCGGCACGTCGAGCAGCAACACATGGGTGAGGCGCTTGCCGCGTTGCGCCAGCGTCTTGTCGACCAGCTCCGCCTGCGCGGCGGTGCGCGGGAAGCCGTCGAAGATCGCGCCGTCCTGCGCTTCGGGCTTCGCGAGCTCGGCCTTGATGAGGTCGGCGATGACGTTGTCGGGAACGAGCTTGCCGGCGTCGTAGAAGCGCTTCGCTTCCTTCCCGAGCGGCGAGCCGTCCTTCATGGCGGCGCGGAGGATGTCCCCGGTGGCGATCTTGGGGATGCAAAGCCGGCGCGCCGCGATCAGGCCCTGGGTGCCCTTACCCGACCCTGGCGCGCCGAGAAACAGGATGAACACCGGGGAACCGGCCTTAGCGTGGCCGGCCGCGGAACTTGATTCGGCCTTCTTTCATGAAGCCGTCGTAGTGCCGCAGCAGCAGGTGTTGCTGCACCTGCTGCACCGTATCGAGCGCCACGCCGACGACGATGAGCAGGGCGGTGCCGCCGAAGCCGAACGGCATGTTCAGCACGTTACCGACGATGATCGGCAGCAGCGCCACGACGGTGAGGAAGATGGCGCCGGGCAGCGTGATGCGGGACAGCACCTCGTCGATGTAGTCCGCCGTCGCGGCCCCGGGCTTCACGCCGGGAATGAAGCCACCCTGCTTCTTCAGTGTCTCCGCGACGTCGACGGGGTTGAAGATGATCGACGTGTAGAAGTACGCGAAGAAAACGATCAGCAGGAACAGCGCCCCGAGGTACCACGGCGAGGTCACCGAGAAGTACCCCGCGAACTGCTTCAGCCAGGGTATGTTGCTGAACTGGGCCAGAGTTCCGGGTACGATGATGAGCGACTGCGCGAAAATGATCGGCATCACGCCGGAGGCGTTGATCTTCAGCGGGATATAGGTCTTGCGCCCTTCCGCGATGCGGCCGCGGCCCATCACTTTGCGGGGGATCTGAATCGGGATGCGGCGCGTCGCCACGGTCACCGCGACCGTCCCCGCCACGACGAACACCATCATGAGGAGGATGAACGCCAGGACGCCGATGCGCAGCGACCCGGCCGAAAGCGCCTCGAAGGTGCGGATCGTTTCCGGCCAGATCCGCTCCACGATCGAGAAGAAGATCATGAGGCTCTGGCCGTTCCCCAGCCCGCGCTCGGTGATCTGCTCCGCCAGCCACATGACGAACACGCCGCCGGTCGTGAGCGTCAGGACCGTGGTCATTTCGAATCCAAACCCAGTGTCCCCGACCGCGCCGGGGATCTGCGTTTCGACGAACTTCGCGTAGCCGAAGGCCTGGAACAGACACAGCAGGACCGTGAGGTAGCGGGTCCACTGCGTCAGCGTTTTCCGGCCTTCCTCATCGCGCTGCATCTTCTCGATGATGGGAAATACCGGACCGGCGAGCTGGAACACGATGCTCGCCGAGATGTAGGGCATGATGCCGAGCGCGAAGACGCTCGCCCGCCCCAGCGCGCCGCCGGAGAAGAGATCGTACAGACCGAACAGCGTGCTGCGGGACTGGTTGGCGTAATCCGCCAACGCCTGCAGGTTGACGCCGGGGGTCGCGATGTGCGCCCCGATGCGGTACACGAGCAGGCAGAGGAGCGTGAAGAGGATCTTCTCCTTCAGCTCCGGCACCTTGAACAGATTGGGAATCTTGGGGGCGGTCACGCGCCGACTCCTTCGATGACGCCTCCCGCCGCCTCGATCTTCTGACGCGCCGAGCCGGACACGCCGACGCCTTTGACCACGAAGCGGCGGTTCACGTCACCCATGCCGAGCAGCTTGATCGGGGTATCGGGGCGGCGGACCAGCCCCGCGCCGAACAGCGTTTCCGGCGTCACTTCGGCGCCCTCGGCAAGCAGCCCGAGATGGCGCACGTTCACGACCTGTGCATCCTGCTTGAACGGGTTGGTGAACCCGCGCTTCGGGATGCGGCGGATCAGCGGCATCTGCCCACCCTCGAAGCCGGGCCGACGGCCGCCGCCCGAGCGGGCCTTTTCACCCTTGTTGCCTCGTCCCGACGTCTTCCCGATGCCCGACCCAGGACCCCGGCCGACGCGCAGACGCGGCCGAGTAGATCCGGCGGGCGGCCGCAGCAGACCCAGCGTCAGCTGGACGACC
>DATFSB010000508.1:0-5165 GCA_035262825.1 Gemmatimonadales bacterium
GTGAACCCGATCGCGGCGATCGTCGCGCCGTTCTTCCTCGGACTCATCGCCGATCGCTACTTCGCGACGGAGAAAGTGCTGGGGACGCTCCACGTCCTCGGTGGCATCTTCATGTTCATCGTGCCGCGGTTTACCGGCAATCCCACGGTGTTCATCGTCCTGTTGCTGCTCTACAACCTCTGCTACATGCCCACACTCGGTCTCGCGAACAGCCTCGCATTCCATCACATCCAGGATCAGGAGAAGCAGTTCCCGCTGATCCGGGTGTTCGGGACGATCGGGTGGATCGTCGCCGGCCTCTTCATCAGTTACGTGCTGGGCCCGGCGCTCGGCGTCGTCGCGGAGGGCACCGAGTGGCCGGTGTATACGACGGCGACCGCCAGCATTCTGCTGGGCCTCTACGCCTTCACGCTGCCGCACACGCCGCCGCCCGGCGCTG
Source organism: Gemmatimonadales bacterium (assembly GCA_035262825.1). Taxonomy (GTDB): domain Bacteria; phylum Gemmatimonadota; class Gemmatimonadetes; order Gemmatimonadales; family GWC2-71-9; genus DASTHG01. The sequence continues at coordinate 440 of DATFSB010000508.1, forward strand.
GGAAAGCGGTGTCGGTGCGCAGCATCGTCGGGCTCGACGCATTGACGCAGCTCGGCGATCGCTCGTTCTACGTGTTCATCGTCGCGTCGTTTCTGCTGTGCATTCCGCTGGCCGCGTACTACAACTTCACGCAGCTCTTTCTTGGGAACGCCGGCGTGACGAAGATCGCGGCGGTCCAGACGCTGGGGCAGATCTCCGAGACGGGATTCATGCTGCTCATGCCGCTGATGTTCCTGCGCCTGGGCGTGAAGAAGATGTTGATGGTGGGCATGGCTGCTTGGGTACTGCGCTACACGCTGTTCTCCCTTGCCGCCCCGAACGCGATCATCAGCCTCATCGTCATCGGCATTCTGCTGCACGGCGTGTGTTACGATTTCTTCTTCGTGACCGGCCAGATCTACGTGGACAAGCGCTCCACCCCGGCGATCCGCGGCCAGGCCCAGGGATTCCTGGTGCTGGTGACGTATGGCCTCGGGATGTTCATCGGCGCCCAGGTGGCCGGCCGCGTGTTCAACCGGTTCCTCGGCGAGGCCACCCAGCTCACGCTGGAGCAATGGCGCAGCTTCTGGGTGTTGCCCGCCGCGTTCGCGGCGCTGGTGTTGGTGTTCTTTGCCGTGATGTTCCGGCCGACGAATACGAAAGCTTAGGATAGAGGGAGAAGCCGTATGGCGCGGAAGCGCATCTCACGAAGACGGTTCGTCGGGGACGTCGCCGCCGGCGCGGCATTCACCATCGTGCCGCGGCACGTCCTCGGCCGGGGCTATCGGGCGCCGTCCGACAAGCTGCACATCGCCTGTATCGGCTGCGGCGGCAAGGGTCGCTCCGATATCGACGGCGTCGCGAGCGAGAACATCTACGCGCTGTGCGACGTCGACTGGCACATGGCGCTCGATGCCTTCCAGCACTATCCGCAGGCGAAGCGCTACCGCGATTACCGCGAGATGCTCGACAAAGAAGGCAAGAACATCGACGCGGTGACCGTCTCGATCCCCGACCATTCGCACGCCGCTGCCGGTCTCGCGGCCATGCGGCTCGGGAAGCACGCGTTCATTCAGAAGCCGTTGGCTCGCACGCTCGGAGAAGTGCGGGCGCTGGAGCAGGCGGCGCGCCGCTTCAAGGTCGCGACCCAGATGGGCAACCAGGGCCACACCCACGAGGGGACGCGGCTGATCCGCGAGTGGGTGGAGGCGGGGGCGATCGGGACGGTACGCGAGGTGCACTTCTGGACCAACCGGCCGTGGTGGCCCCAGGGCATCGAACGGCCGCTCGAGGAGTACTACGTCCCCGAGTGGCTCGACTGGAATCTCTGGCTCGGTCCGACGCCTGAGCGCCCTTACAATCCGGCGTACGCGCCCTTCAAGTGGCGCGGCTGGTGGGACTTCGGAACGGGCTCCCTGGGCGACATGGCGTGTCACATCATGGACGCCTCGTTCTGGACCCTGGGGTTGGGTTATCCGACGCGCATCGAGCCGGAGTCGACGCCCCGATTCAAGGAAGCCGCCCCCGCCACCTCCCGCCTCACCTACTCGTTCCGGGCGTTGGGCAGCCGTCCCGAAGTAAAGGTCGTGTGGCAGGACGGGGCGCTTTATCCGCCACGGCCGCCGGAGATCCCGGACGATGCGGCGTGGCCACCGGACGACGGCGGCGGCCAGTTGTGGATCGGCTCGAGCGGTAAGCTCGTCGCCGGCACCTATGCCGACGATCCGATACTGCTCGATGCCGCGAAGATGGCGGACGTCACGGCGCACCCCGTGCCGCAGAAGTATCCGCGCTCGCAGGGGGTCTACGCCGAATGGATCGCGGCGTGCAAGGGCGGCGCTCCGGCGGGCTCGGCGTTCGACACCTACTCCGGGCCGTTCACGGAGATGGTGCTGCTCGGCTGCCTCGCCGTGCGCCTCGGCCGGACGCTCGAGATCGATCCCGCCACGGGCGCGGTGACGAACGTTCAGGTTCCCCAGGAGCTGATCCAGCCGACGTACCGCGCCGGGTGGACGCTATCGTAGATAGAGCCATGACCTCCACGCCCCTCCAATCCGGCAGAATCACGAGCGAGCCCGGCGCCAAACCGCGCGACGACGAGCTCGATCTCTTTGGACTGACGCATCCGGGGAAGGTGCGGCAGGAGAATCAGGACCACTTCCTGCTCTGCACGGTGCACCCGCAGGCCGTGATTCACGCCACGAGCCTCCCCGATCCCGAGAAGCTCGCGGCGCGCGGGCAACGTCTCGCGACCGTCATGCTCGTGGCGGACGGTGTCGGCGGCAGCGCGGCGGGGCGGGAGGCGAGCCAGCTCGCTGCCGAAACGATCATGGGCTACGTCACGTCGACGCTGCGCAGCTATCCCGCCATGGGGTCGCAGCACGATGAAGACTTCCTCACCGCGCTCCGTGGGGCGGCGCTGGAGGCCGACGCGACCGTACGGACGGCTGCCGCTGAACGCGCTCAGGCGACCGGGCGCCTCTCCTCCAAGAGCATGGCGACCACACTGACACTCGCACTCGCGGTGTGGCCGTGGCTGTACGTGGTGCATGTGGGTGATAGTCGTTGCTATCACTTCTGGAACGGCGAATTGACGCAGGTCACCCGCGATCAGACGATGGCACAGGATCTGGTGGACAAGGGCGCACTGCCGGCCGATCGCGCTGCCCAGTCTCCGTTCAGCCACGTGCTCGCCAGCTCGATCGGCGGTCCCGAGGCGACGCCGGACGTGATCCGCGTCGACGTGACGCCGCGCGGTCGCGTCATTCTGCTGTGCACCGACGGATTGACGAAGCACGTGACCGACGCCGAGATCGCCACTCACCTCGGGGCAATGCAGTCGGCAGAGCAGGTCTGCCATGCATTGCTCGATCTGGCGCTGGAACGTGGTGGCAGCGACAACATCACGGTGCTCGCCGGCCGAGTCGTGCGCAGAGGGTAGCCCGCATCGTCATCCTCGATGAGCAGGCCGTTCGACGGCTGCTGCATTATTCGGAGCTGATTCCCGCCATCGAGCGGGCCCTTGCCGATTTGTCGGGAGGGCGGGTCGTCCAACCGGTGCGCGTCGTCGTTCCCGTCGCCGATCACAAGGGGTTCTTCGGCGTCATGCCCGCCTACGCGGGATCACTCGGCGCCAAGCTCGTCACGTTCTATCCCGGCAACACCGACGTGCACACGCACCATGCGCTGATCGCGCTGTTCAAGCCGGAGACGGGTGAGCCGCTCGCCATCATGGATGGCCGTCTCATCACCGAAATGCGCACGGCAGCCGCGTCGGCAGTGGCGACGAAGTATCTGGCGCGCCCCGAAGCCCGCGTCCTCGGAATTCTCGGGTCGGGCGTGCAAGCCGGCAGTCACCTCGAGGCACTGCGGCAGGTGCGTCGCTTTTCGGAAGTCCGCGTCTGGAGTCCCCGGAACGCGCAGGCGTTCGCCGAGCGCCACCGGGTAACGGCGGCAGGCTCGGCGGAAGAGGCGGTGCGCGGAGCGGACGTCGTCGTTGTCGCGGTGAGCTCGAAGACCCCGGTGCTCGTGGGCCGCTGGCTCGCACCGGGGACGCACGTCAACGCGATCGGCGCCACTCGGCCGGATTGGCGTGAGCTCGACGACGACCTCGTATCGCGGGCGCGCGTATTCGTCGATTCGCGCGAGGCGGCGACGAAGGAATCAGGTGACGTCATCGCCGCACGCGATGTGGTCGGGGAGATCGGGGAGGTGGTGCTGGGGAAGCGACCGGGCCGCGCCAGTATGACGGAGATCACCGTTTTCAAATCGGTCGGGGTCGCTGTGGAGGATGTGGCGTCTGCCGCCCTGGTCTACGAGCGCCATGCCGCGACCCCCTGATCCCGTTCGACCGGTCGCGTTGGCGGAGATCAGACAGGCGCGCGAGCGTATCGCGGCAACGATTGTCCGTACCCCTCTTGTCCGCCTCGAGTTGGGATCCGGCGCGCCCGACATCCGGCTGAAGCTCGAGAACCTGCAGCCGATCAACGCGTACAAGCTGAGAGGCGCCGCCAACGCCGTCGCTCTTCTTTCGGAGGCCGATCGGCGGCGCGGCGTCTGGACGATCAGCGCAGGGAACGCGGGACAGGGTGTGGCCTTTGCGGCACGGGCTCTTGGGGTTCCGTGCACCGTGGTGGCGATCGAGACGGCGCCCGCAGCGAAACTCGAACGCATGAAAGCGCTCGGCGCCACGCTCGTGCTCGTGTCGTACGAGCGGGCCTGGCAGGCGCTCGATGACCGGGCCTATCCAGGGGTCGAAGGCACGTTCGTGCATCCGTTCGACGACCAGAATTTCATCACCGGTCACGCCACGATGGGTCTCGAGATCCTGGAGGATGCCCCCGACACGGTCGCTATCATCACCGCGATCGGCGGTGGTGGTTTGATCACAGGGATCGGCAGCGCGGCGAAGGCCCTGAAACCCGGGATCAAGGTCTGGGGTGCCGAGCCCGAGACCGCGGCGCCGGCGGCGCTCTCCTTTGAAAGGGGATCGCCACAGGAATTCCGGGACTGGACGGCGACATTCGTCGACGGCGCCGGTGGCAAGAGCGTCTTTCCCCGCATGTGGCAGCGCATGCGACCGGTGGCCGACGGCTCGATCGTCGTTACACTCGAGGAGACCAAGCGGGCGATGCGCCTCATGGCGGAGAGGGTGCGGGTGATCGCGGAGGGGGCGGGCGCCCTGGCGCTCGCCGCTGCCCTGACGGGGAAGGCAGGCCCGGGACCGATCGTCGCCGTTGTGTCCGGG
>DATFSB010000509.1:0-2406 GCA_035262825.1 Gemmatimonadales bacterium
ATGAACCCCTGTTCTCTCTTTCCGCCGTCGCTCTCGAGCAGTGCGAGGTGCTCGGGATTCACTTCGGGGAGCAGGAGCGGGACGGTGTCTTCCATCCGGTGTGCCGCCGAGTTGCTGATCACGGAGTAGCCCGCCCGGGCAAAATCCAGCTCGATCGGGCCCGCAATGTCCGAGGGCAGACTCGACAACACGATGTCGCAATCGAGCGGTGGACGCGGCGCCTGGACGACCAATTCCCGCACCGCGACGGGCATCTCTCCCGCCAGGCGCCAGGCGCAGGCGTCGGCGTAACGCTTTCCTTCCGAGCGGTCTGAGGCCGCCACGGCCGAAACCGTGAATTGCGGGTGGTGTTCGAGCAAGGCGATCAAGCGCTGTCCGACCGTGCCCGTAGCCCCGAGAATACCGGTGCGAATCCGCCCCATGCGAACAGCCTCCTTGACGCGTACGTGCCACCCGATACTATGAAGCTACCACTGCCCGCGGCGTGTGCGCGGGCTTTCTCTTTTCCCACTGTTCGGGTCACCATGCGAGCGAGCGTGACCGTCCGCGTGCCGGGCTCCACCTCCAATCTCGGCGCGGGCTTCGACTGCGTGGGCGTCGCCGTCGATCGCTGGCTCACCCTCACGGCAACTCTAGCGTCTTCGAGCGCAGCTGTGGCCATCGAGCGCCGGGGGACGCTCGACGTGGTGACCGTCGCTGCCGAACAGGACCTCTGCTACCGCGGGTTCCTCAAAGCGTGCGACGTGGCCGGACGTACGTCCTTGCCGGCGGTCCTGCTGAGCGCCGAGTCGGGAATTCCCGTAGCCCGTGGGCTCGGCTCCTCGGCCGCGGCAGCGGTCGCAGGAGCGGCGGCGGCGAACGCGCTGCTCGGGCTTGGGCTCGAGCGTGAGGTGCTCGTTGACCTCTGCACCGACCTCGAGGGCCATCCCGACAACGTGGCTCCGGCTGTCCACGGCGGCGCCCGATTGACGGTGCGCGCGGCCACGGGCAACGGTCTGGTCGTGACGCAACTCGCGGTGCACGCCTCACTCGCGCTCGTGTTCGCCGTTCCGGACTTCGTCGTGGAAACGAAGCAGGCCCGTGCGGTGCTCCCGGAGAGCGTTCCCCATGCCACGGCCGTGGCCGGTGCCGGGCGGGCCGCCGCGCTGATCCAGGGGCTCGCGAGCGCCGACCCGCAGCTCCTCGCGCTGGGCCTCAACGACGTGCTGCACGTGCCGTTCCGCCGGCGCCTGGTGCCTGGCTATGATGCCGTCGTCTCTGCCGCCCTGGGGGCGGGAGCGTTCGGCGCGACGCTGTCCGGCTCGGGCCCGACGATTCTCGCGGTCGTGTCGAGCCCGCGCGCGTCCACTGTCGCGGAGGCGATGGTGCGTGCCTGGCGGGAGGGCGGAGTGCGCGCCGAGAGCTTCGTCGCTGGTCGTCCGGCCGGCGGCTACGAGATCACGTAAACTCCTGCATGGCCCGTATTCCCCCGCAGGTCCACAAATTCGGCGGCGCATCGCTCGAGAGCGGTCCGGCGATCGCGCACGCGATCACGATCATCCGCGCGCAGCGACCTGCTCCGCTGGTCGTGGTCGTTTCGGCAATGGCAGGCGTGACCGACGCCTTGCTCGAGCTGTCGACGGCCGCTTCACGCGGCGAAGCGGCGCGGGCGGTGCGAGCGGCCGGGGCACTTCATACGAAGCACGTGGCAGCGGCCCGTACGCTGCTGCGGACCGGCCGGGCGCTGGAAGAGGCACTGCGCGACCTGGAGTCGGTGTTCAGCGAGCTCGACCAGTTGAGCGCGGGCCTGGTGGCGTTGCGCGAGCTGACCCCGCGCACGAGCGACTTCATCGTGGCCCGCGGTGAGCGGCTCAGCGCCCGACTGCTCGTGGCGGGGCTCGAGGCGGCGGGCATACACGCCGCCTATGTCGACGCCGTGGACGTCGTGAAGACCGACGGCGCTTTCGGGAACGCATCGCCGAACATGCCGCTGATCGAGCGGAGCGCCCGCAAGGTGCTCGGGCCGCTTCTCGCCCGCGGGGTCGTCCCGGTCGTTCCAGGGTTCCTCGGCGCCGCACCCGACGGCCAGGTGGCGACGCTTGGCAGGGGAGGCTCCGACTTGAGCGCGACGCTGCTGGCGCGCGCCCTCGGCGCACGGGAAGTATCGCTCTGGAAGGACGTGCCCGGCCTGCTCACCGCGGATCCGCGTCACGTCCCCGAAGCGCGCGTCGTACCGCAGCTGCACCTCCGGGAGGCTGCGGAGCTCGCGTATTACGGAGCCCGCGTGCTGCATCCACGCGCTCTCATTCCGGTCATGCGCAAGAACATCGCGATTCGGATCCGGCCATTCGCCGATCCGTCGTCTCTCGGCACGGAGATTTCGCGGCGCCGCACGCTGGACGCCTATTCGGTCAAGGCGATCTCCGC
>DATFSB010000510.1:0-3811 GCA_035262825.1 Gemmatimonadales bacterium
GAGTTTGCCTTACGGACGCCGGCCACCGCGCATCATGTCACCCATGTTCTTTTCCGTGTAGCCCGGCGGCGGCGCGAATGCCGAAGCCGGCGGCGTGCCGCGCTCGAGCGACGTCACCTCGATCGAGCCTTTGGGCTTGCCTTCCTCGAAGCTCGTGGCCTTCAAGATCCCGTAGCCCTGCTGGAGCATTTGCCCCACCTGCCCCATGCGGCGCAGCCGGTCCTGAATCCCCTGGCGCTCCTGCTGCCGCATCCCCATCCCGCCCATCCCGGCAAACGGGTTCATGTTGAACAACCCCATCCCCACGCCCCTCGCGAGGCAGACGTCGCCTGTCGTGTGCTTCTCGTCGTTCGACACGTAGTGAAAGACCTGGCACGGAATCCCTGCAACGACCGAACTGCCCGCCGGCGTGATAGTGGCCTTCGGCTCGTCAGAACCACTCGAATCCGCCCCGTGGCGCTTCATCATGCCCGCCATGCCCGACATCATCCCCGCCATTCCCTGCATCATCTCTTTGGTGATCACGAAATAGGTCTTGTCTTCGCTGTTGACGAATGTCGTGGTCCCAGCGGCTGAGTCGACGATCAGCTGGCCCGCCTTGCCGTTTTCCCCCGTAAACTGTACGGCGTAATGGCCGGGTTTCGTCGCCACCGTGAGATTGTTGATCTTGCCGTTCTCGTCGTGAATCGTGTAGTGCGCGGTCCCGGCGAAGGCCTGGGCCGGAACCTGCCGCACCGAACCCAGCGCCATCCCGATCGTGGCGAGACCCGCGATTACTGCACGTCGCATCGCTTCCCCCTTACGTTGGAATCCGCGGTTGCTACACTCACTATCGTGCAACAGACGTCCTTTCCTCCGGCCACTGAGCTCCACGCCGCAGTGCTCCTGGCGGCGATCACCCTGGGGCTCGCCCTGGTCTCGTGGCTGCTCTACTCCCGGTACCGCAAGCCCTATCTCGGCTGGTGGGCGGTCGCCTGGCTGCTGTATCTCCTGCGCGTCGGCGCGATCGTCAGCTTCCTCGCGACGCACCAATGGCTGTGGCTCTACTGGCATCAGGTATTGACCGGCTGGGTCGCGCTCGCGCTGCTCTGGGCGGCGCTCGTCTTTTCCTACCAGCTCGAGTGGCGCGCCCGCTATGCGGTCGCGCTGTTGTTCCCACCGGTCTGGTCGTACATCGCAATCTACCAACTCGACAATTTCCTGCTGGCCTCGGGACCTGCCGTTCTGTTTCTCAGTCTTGTAACACTCTGGACCGGGTGGGTGTTTTTCCGGTATTACCGTCGCGTACGTGCCACAGGAGCCGCGTTGCTCTCCGGCGCTCTCCTGCTCTGGGGTCTACACCATCTCGATTATCCGTTCCTCCGCGCGCGCGGCGCCTGGAGCCCGTGGGGTTACTACCTCGACAGCCTGTTTCTGTTCGCAACCGGGTGCGGGATCCTGGTGCTCGTGCAGGATGAGCTGCGCCGCGGCGTCGCCGCGCTCTCGGCGCTCTCGGGAGACCTGCAGCCACGTGGAGACGCGATCGACGGGATGGGCACCCTGCTCGCCCGACCACTCGCGCTCCCCGCGGTTCGCGGCAGCGCCATGATCGCACCCGACGGCGACACGCTGCGCTGCCTCGCCGGGGCCGGCGCCTGCGCTGGATGGGAGACGGCGCCGCTGCCGCCGCGCGCCGCCCGTGCCGCCGCCGACGCGATCGCGTCGGGCCATCCCGCCGTGGTGCGCGACTGGCCTGATCCGCGCGACGCGCGGCGCGGCTTTCCCTACGCCGCGCTGCTCCCGGTGTGGCGGGGCGAGCGGGTGACCGCCGCTCTCTTGCTCGTCGGCGATGCCCGCGATCCTTTCACCGCGCTCGACGCAACGTTCCTGCGCGCGCTCGGCAGCCAGATCGGCGCGGCGCTGGAGCACGCCGATTTGTACCGGCGGCTCGCCGCCCGCACCGCCGAGCTGGCGCGCGTGTCGACGGGCATCCTGGAGCAACAAGAGGCCGAGCGACGCCGTATCTCCCTCGAGCTGCACGATGAAACGGCGCAGGTACTCGCCGCCGTGCGGCTGCAGCTCGGTCTCCTCGCCGAGCAGCTGGAACCGGCTCTCGCCGCCCGCGTCGCGCGGACGATGGAGCTGATCGATTCCGGCATCCAGGGCGTGCGCAAGGTCACCGAGCAGCTGCGCCCCTCGCTACTCGACGACCTCGGCCTCGTCCCCGCGCTGCGCTCGCTCACCGACGCCTTCGCCGATCGCGCCGGGCTCGCCGTCACGCTCGACGCCCCGGAGGGGTTGCCGCCGCTCGCTCCCGATGTCGAGCTGGCGCTGTTTCGCGTGGCGCAGGAAGGGCTGGCGAACGTCGCGCGCCATGCCGCGGCCCGCGCCGTCCGAGTGCGGCTGGCCAACGGAACCGGCGAGCTCAGTCTCGAAGTGCGGGACGACGGCTGCGGGCTTCCCGCGAGCTTCGATGCCGCGCGCGACGGGCACATGGGCCTCGCTGGAATCCGCGAGCGCATCGGCGCTCTCGGGGGCACGACGCAGATCAGCGGCGCTCGAGGAACTGGCGTGCTGCTGCGCGTGACGATTCCGATCCCACGCCCGGAGTGCGAATGACGACCCCGCTCAAGGTCCTCGTGGTGGACGATCACTCCGTGGTGCGCGAAGGGCTGCGGCGTGTGCTCGAGGAGGGCTCGGGCGGAACGTTGCGCGTCGTGGGGGAGGCGGCGAACGGCGCCGAGGCGGTCGAGCGCGCCGTCCGCGAACGGCCGGACGTGGTGTTGCTCGATCTCACGATGCCGGGTCCCGGCGGGAGCGGGCTCGCGGTCGTGCGGACGCTGCGCGACCGTGCCCCCGACGCGCGGGTGTTGATCCTCAGTGTGCACGACGACCGGGAGTACGTGCTGGAAAGCGTGCGCGCCGGAGCCCACGGGTACCTGCGCAAGGATTCGAGCCCCGCGGAGATCCGCCAGGCGATTCACGCTGTATGCGCCGGCGATTCCTTTTTCAGTCCCCCGGTCGCGCGCCATCTCGCGGCGGCGGTCCAGGACGGGACGCAGCCGCAGCCCGCGGGGAGCCTCGGCGCCCTCACCGCGCGGGAACGGGATGTGCTGATCGGCGTGGCGAGCGGCCGCACCAACCGCGAAACGGCGGCGCAGCTGGGGATCAGCGTGCGCACCGTCGAGACCCACCGGGACAGCCTGATGCGCAAGCTGGGCATCCATACCGTCGCCGAGCTGACCCGGTTCGCGCTGGAGCACCGCCTGATAGCGGACCGTGCGACGGATTCGTGACGCGCCACGAAGCTGGGGTCGTATTGTGGTGCACGACGACTGAGGTTTGCACGCAACACCCCGGGGAGCCGGAGAGCTAGACTCCCGTGCCCGCGCAGGCAGATTTCCGAACATGGAAGACGTCCGACAGTCCGATGCTCCCGCTTCGTCGACGCCGGCGCCGCGCCGGTCGCGCAGCGGTCCGGTAGTTCAACCGCGACTCGTCGAGCTCGGCGAAGGAAGCAGACGACCGCTGCGATTCAGTCTCGAAGGCAAGACCGCCATCGTCACCGGCGCCGGACTCGGCATCGGGCGCAGCATCGCGTGGATCCTCGCCGAGCATTGCGCGAAGGTCATGGTGCTCGATCTGGATGGCGGACCGGCGGAGGAAGCCGCGGCGGGGATTCGCGCCTCGGGAGGCGCGGCCCACGCGTTCGTCTGCGACGTCACCGACGAGGCGCAGGTGCGCCGCACCTTCGATCAGATCGCCGCCGACCACGGCGGCATCCACCTGCTCGTCAACAATGCTGGCGTCACGCACGTCGGCACCGTCGAAT
>DATFSB010000511.1:0-9359 GCA_035262825.1 Gemmatimonadales bacterium
ACCCCTCGGCCCGGCGCGCGCATCGCGGGCAGACGCCGAGACCAAACGGCTCCGCGGCGCCGCACATCACGCAGCTCGACCTGGCCGGCGGCAGGCCGAGATCCATCTCTGCTTCCGGGTCGAGCGCGGCGGCGAAGAGGCCGATCGAGGGATAGCGCTCTGCGGGATCGGCGCTGGTCGCGCGCGCCACGGCCCGATCGAGCCAGGCAGGAACGTCGGCGCCGCGGCCCGCAGGGCGGTGGCCTGCGGCCGGCGCGCCCGCCGCCCCGCGACCCGCGCGCGGTGGCAGCGTACCCGTCAGCGCGTAGTACAGCGTGACGCCAAGCGAATACACTTCGGACCGCGCGTCGGCGCGGGCGCCCGCCACCACCTCCGGCGCGGCATAGTCGAGTGTACCGACCAGGCCGCCGGTCTGCGTCAGCGTCGCCATTCCCACGAGCCTGGCCGATCCGAAATCGGCGAGGCGCGCCCGCCCGTCGGGAGCGAGCAGAATATTCTGCGGTTTGACGTCGCGGTGCAGGATGCCGCGGCGGTGCGCGACGGCCAACGCGTCCGCAATCTCGCGCCCGATGCGGGCGACGGACGCGGCGTCGAGCGGTCCGCAATCGCGAATCCGCACCGCGAGGTCGGGCCCCGCCACGTACTCCATCACGACGAACCCCCACGGCCCGTCTTCGGCGACGTCGAACACCTGGACGATGCCGGGGTGGCTGAGCTGTCGCACCGCCTGCACTTCCCGCCGCAGCCGCTCGCGCGCCAGCCGCGCAGCGGCGGGCGGCGGCACCAGCAGCTTGATCGCGACGTCGGTTGCGACGCGGCGATCGCGCGCGCGGTAGACCACGGAGCACCCGCCACGGCCGATCTCCTCCAGAATCTCGTATCGATCCTGGAGGAGGGTGCCGCTCGCGAGGTAGGTGGAGTCGCTCACTCCGACAGACGCGCCAGAACGTCCCGCGCGTTGTGCGTCCAGCCGTCGTCCTCGTGGTAGTACCGCAGGAATGACGTGAGGTGTTGGCGAGCCAGGCTCGGCTGCCCGAGCGCGTACTCCGACATCCCGGCGTGATAGAGCGCCATGTACTGGTTGGGCCAGTACTCGAGCACCAGCTCCATGATCGGCCCCGCGGATCGATCGTCGCCGGCATCCGCGACGGGGTGGCCGACGTTGAAGACGATACCCGCCGCCGGAGCGCGATCGCTCTGCGCCAGGCGATCGATGACTGCCCGAGCAGAATCGATACGGCCTGCGAGGGCGTAGCACGCGGCGCTGTACCCCTGCCCCTCAACGGTCGCGGGTGCCGGATGCCGCCCCTGCATGACCTCGACCTCTACCGCGTTGCAGAACGGCTTGATCGCGGCAAACCACTGCGGCGCTGGACCGCCGAAGCTCGCGACGGCGGGGGTGAGCTGCGGAGCCGGGGATGGCGTCGGCTGCGGAGTCGGTTGCGGCTTCGGCTCGTGGCGAATCGCGACCACCGCGCATACAACCAGGTAGCCGAGGCCGGCAATCATCAGGGGGCGGTGCATAGGGCAATATGAAAGACGACCGGGTGGGCCCGATGTGCACTCGGTCACGAAAGAAATCCGAAGCTACGTCATGGCGTTCCCGTTCTGCCCCAGCAGCTCAAAGAACCGCTGGAACACCCGCACGCCGTCCCACAGCTGCTGCAGGTCGAGTTTCTCGTCGGGGGCATGCAGCCGGTCGTCGGGAAGTCCGATTCCCGTCAGCAGTACGGGTGCGCCCTGGCGGCCCAGCGCCGGCACGACGGGGATCGAGCCGCCGGCACGCGCCGCGACGATACCCCGGCCGACGACGTCGTGAAAGGCGCGATCGAGCAGCTGGAACGCGGGATGATCGACGCGCACCTGCGCGGGATCGGCGCCATGGAGAAAGCGCACCGTGGCCGTGACGTACTTGGGGACGAGCCGCTTGACCGCCGCTGCCAGCTGCCGCTCCACCGTCTTCATCTTCTGGTTGGGGACAAGGCGCAGGCTGACCTTGGCCGTGGCCTCGGCGGGAATCACCGTCTTCGCCCCCACGCCGGTGAAGCCGCCGGTGATGCCGTGAATCTCGAACGTCGGCAACGCCCAGAGACGCTCGAACACCGAGCGCCCCTTGAACCCCGTGAGCGCCTTCGCCTGCACGCGCCGATGCAGGAATTCCTTTTCCCGAAACGGGAGTCGTTTCCACAATGCACGCTCAGCAGCGCTCGGCGCCTTCACCGCGGAATAGAGCCCGGGGATGTTGATCTTTCCATCCGGCCCCTTCAACCGGCTGAGCAGCCGGCACAGCTCTTCGTGCGCGTTCGGCGCCGCGCCGCCGTATTCGCCGGAGTGCAGGTCGTGCTTCGCGGTGCGGACCGTGATCTCGGCGTAACACATGCCACGCAGCATGGTGTAGACGGCCGGCCACCCCGGCGCGACGTACGACATGTCGGCGACGAGCGCCACGTCGGCGCGCGTGCGCTCCGGCTCACGACGCAGCAGGTCGAACAGCACCTTGCTGCCGTATTCCTCTTCTCCTTCGATCATGAAGCGCAGGTTGACGGGCGGCGTGCCGGACACCTCCATGGCCCGCAACAGACAGAACACCTGTCCCTTGTCGTCCGCCGCGCCGCGCGCGTAGATGCGGCCGTCGCGCACCGACGGCTCGAACGGAGGCGCCGTCCATTCGTTCAGCGGATCGGGCGGCTGCACGTCGTAGTGTCCATAGATCAAGAGTGTCGGCGCACCGGGGACTTCGGGCCCCACACCCCAAACCACGGGATGGGTTTCGCTCCCGAGAAACGACACCTCGCGACATCCGAGCCGGCGCAGGTCGCGCGCCACCCATTCGGCCGCGCGACGGCAATCGGGGTCGTGGACGGGCAGCGTAGAGACGGAGGGGATGCGGAGAAAATCGGTGAGTTCGGCGAGCCATCGGTCTTGATCCATGGCGGGACAATCTAGTGAGGGGAGGGTGTGGCTAGCCAGCATGTTGCCCCGGGGTAGATTTGCCGCTCATGCGCACGACGGCGTCGTTTCGGATCTTCCCCGATGTACCGAGCGAACGCGCCATGGCCCGCGCGCGCTGGCTGGCGGGAGAGGGTCGCTCCGCCGAAGCCGAAGCCGCCTACCGCGACGTGCTGACGCAGCATCCCGATTTCAAACAATGCTGGGCCGAGTACTTCGAGCTGCTGCGCGACCAGGGCCGGTCGGCGGAAGCACTCCGCATCGCCGAGGCGGCGCAGACGCAATTCACCGACTCCGCGTTCGCCCTCGCGCTCACCGGCGCGGCGCTGATCGACCTCAATCGCTACCCCGAGGCGATTTCCGTTCTGGAACGCGCCGTCGACAGCGATCCCAACCTCGGCCTCGTCTGGCACGAGCTGGGACTCGCCGCGTACCGGCTCGGGGACGGCAACCGCGCCTTGCTCGCGCTCGATCGCGCGTTCGCGCTCGAGCCGCACACCGAGACACTGAAGCTGCGGGGCCGGGTGCTGCGGGACGCCGGACGCTACGAGGCCGCCGAAGTGGCGTTCGAGGGCGCGGCGCAAGCGGCGGAGCACGATGCGCAGCGCGGGCTGGCGGAGCGCGAGATTCACGCGACACGCCGCTATGCGTCGTACGCACCACGCAGACCGGACGACCTGGAACCGGCCGAGCGATGGTTCGCCGAGACGGGAGCCGCTGTCCTCGCCCCGCTCCCCGGGCCGGTGCCGCCCAGCGACGAAGCGCTGGTGCGGGCGTTCAGCGAGCTGGCCGGTGACGCGGGATGGCGCTTCGGTCAGGTCGTGGCCGTCGGGCCGACGCTGCCGATCTGGAACACCCTCGCCGAGCTGGTGCGGGCGCCGCTCGCCAGCCGGGGAGATGGCGATCCGTCACGCATCCCGCTGGTGGTGGCGCTGCGGCCGCTGGCTCCGGATACGGGGTGGGACGATTTGGTGCGCGGCGTCGCCCGGGAGCAGGCAGGGCTGGTGCTCACCCTGGAGCACCCGGACGAGACCGAGGCCGGGCTCGTCGTCGCCGATGTCGTCGGAGTGCTGACGCATGGGGGGGTGCGAGCCTCCGCGATCCCGGTCGCCGGCCGCACCCTCGCCGATGTCGAGCACCCCGCCGCCCGCCTCGCGGGACGGCGGCTCACTAGCTAGCGCGGTAAGACGGCGGACGACAAGACGGCGGTCAGGCGGTCATCGTCCGCCCGACCGCCGCTTCACCGACCGCCGTCCTTGTCGACCGCCCAGCTCAGTTCGGCCCCAGCCCGGCGCGCGAATACAACGCCTGATAGGGATCACCGTTGTTCTGGGTGAACACCCGCAGCTGGATCGCCCGCACCGTCTCCGCCACGCTCGCGCCGTTCGCGGCGTAAATCTCATCGAACAGGTTGAGGTTCTGCCGGTAGATGCGCTGCGCCATCACCACGGCGTTGTTGAGCGGGGCCTTGGCGAACCAGCGCCAGTCGTAGGTATCGAGGTTCTGGCCCACCGGACCCGTGAGCTGGTCGCGGGCCCAGGCGAACAGCGACGATCGGGCCGCGTCCACCGCCTGCGGAGTGGACGTCCCGGCAAAGGCGGAGTCCAGCCGGCGCCCCAGCTCCGCCCAGAAAACGTCGAGCGAACGTTCGTCGCCCCAGCGGGCTGCCGCGCGCTGCGCGTCCGCCGTATCGCCGCGCGAGCGGAAGAACGCCTGCGCCCCACGATAGCCCACGAAGCTCGCAAAGCTCTCGTTGAACTGCGTGTGACTCTTCACGTACAGCGTGTTGTGCGCCAGCTCGTGAATCACCGTTGCCACGAGCTCCATCGTGTCGCGATCCACCGCCGTCGAGTACAGCGGATCCGAGAAGTAGCCGAGCGTCGAGAACGCTCCGGCCGGGCGCAGGTACACGTCGTAGCCCTGCTGTTCCAGATCGGCCGCGGCCGCGCGCGCCGCCTGGGCGCTGAAAAAACCCTTGTACGGCACGACGCCGACGATCGGATAGGTCCAGGTATAGGGTCGCAGCCGGTCGCGCCACGCCGCCGACAGCACGAGCAGCAGGGTGTCGCGCCCCACGTTCACGTAGCTCGTGTACGTCTCCGCGACGACGAGATGCAGGGAGTCCGCGGCGAACGCGCGGGCGGCGAGCACGAGCCGCAGTCGCTGGCGCAACTCGGGCGAGGTGGTCGAGTCGGCGACCAGCGTCGCGATGGAGCGCCGCTTGAGCAGGATGCGGGCCTCTTCGAGCCCCGCCCGCGCCAGATAGCGCACGTCGGCGGAGACGATGAGCCCGACGACCAGAGCCGCCGGAACGCCGACCGCGATCCACATCAGGAGGCGCAGGATCAGGCGCCCCCAGCGGGGGCGGCGGCGCTCGATCATGGCGCCCATCGGACCCCCATGCGGTGCGTGCCGCCGCCCAGCAGCGCGAGATTCTGGTACGCGTAGTCGACATGCAGGCGGCGCAGCTCGATGCCGCCCCCCACCGACCAGCGCGATGCGGCGCTCGTCGGCGACCGCGTCACAAACCCCAGTCTCCCCACCAACCCGACGCCGCCGGCCACGATGCCGGTCTCGACACCGGTCGCCAACCGGGCCGGACCATCCGCCGGCCACTGCCCCTCGATGGTCGTCAGCAGCCGGTAGGTCCCCTGCGGATCGACGTAGTTCATCGTGAATCCCGCGCGCGTGCGCCGCGGCAGCCGGGCGCCGTTCGCTGCCGGTCCGAAGTCCCCGCCGAGGTTCTGCACGCTCACCCCGAGCGCGAAGATGTCGAACACCGCGAGCGCCAGCCCGACGTCTCCGCCCCACGCGTCGGCCGACCACCCCGCGATCTGCTCGCGCGCGTACTTCACCGCCACGCCGGCGGCCAGGACGCCGCGCCGGTACACCACCCCCGACGTCGCGAGAATGTCGCTCGCCGTGAACGTCGCTCCCGTCGCGGTGCCGCGGCGCCCGCCGACGCTGGAGTCGGGCACGATGACCGGCTCCGAGCCGTAATCGAGCACCTGGGCCCCGAATCCCCAGGCGAGCCGGCCGGCCCGCAGGGCCAGCGCGCCGGCGCTGTAGGTCGTACCCGCGACGTATGGCTCGAACGACCCCTCGAGGGCCAGATGATGAATCGCGGCGATGGCCGCCGGATTGTCGAACATGGCGGCGGCATCGCCGATCAGGGCGACGCCGGCGCCGCCCATCCCCGCCGAGCGGGTGGACCCGGGGAGCGTGCCGAGAACGCCTTGCGATACCAACGACGTCGAGAAAACGACGTCGAGGAGAAGCGGCAAGAGAAACCGTCGAGTGGAACCGCTACGAGTCTTCTCGACGCTTCCCTCTCGACGCCTTTGCTCGCGACGGTTCACGGCCTAGTGCAGCCGGATCGCGTTCAACCGCGGGTTCAGCACGGCCGGGAGTGCCGCGCCCCCCGGTCCCGAAAACAGCAGCGCGAACCCCGGCGCATTTGCCGGCTGGGCGGCTACGAGGTAGTTGCCCGAGCCGGCGTGCAGCGTGCCCGTCACGGCGATGGACTTCCCCGCCGTCACCGGCGGGGTCAGCGGGAACGGCTTGGGGAAGAAATTCGGCCGCTGCGAATTGAGGGACGCGTACGTCGTGCGGAAACTCCACGACTGGTAGCGCAGCTCGGGCGGCGGGCTGAGGCCCGGGTAATCCGACACGTAATTCGCCAGGATCCAACGCCCCACGATGGTGGTGAACGGGGTCCCCGCGGCTGAGGTGATCGCCGCCGCGCCGTGCAACCCCGACTGCTCCAGGCCGCGGGTGAGCGCCGCGACCGACGCGAACGAGGTATCGGCCGCGAACTGGTCGGCGAAGTAGCGGAGGAACAGCCACGCGGCGCCCCGCTCTGCCAGCGACCCGATGCCGCTCGAGAAGGCGAGAAAGTGGAACGAGCTCGAGTCCAGGAACGTGTAGGCGTCGAACAGGTCGCCGATCACGAAATTGGAAAACGACGCCTGATCGGCCGGGAGGAAACTGCGGCCGCCCAGCTCTTCGGCGAAATGCGACATGCCCTCGTCCAGCCACGTGTCCTGCGCGCTGCCGCCCTTCACGAGCACATGCTGGTTGTAGCTGATCATATGCTGGAATTCGTGGACGAACGTGACCGGCACCACGTTGCGCAGCTGGGTCACGCTGTGCGGGCACGACAGCGTGCTGTCGGGATCGGCGACCATGGAGTAAAACACTTCGCCGTGGTTGACGCGATTGTCGCCGGAAAACAACGGATCGATATCCGCCCCGAAAAAGAACCCCGCGATGAATCCCGACTGCTTGCACATCGACTTGGACACGAGCTTGTTGACGACGCTCGTCATCAACACGATGACGGCGCTGTTGTTGTCGATATCGGACTCGCGGCCGAAGGCGGTCGTATCGACGGCGTAGAGCCGTGTGTTGAACAACGAGGCGAGGGAGTCGAGGTCGTTCTGGGTAAGGCCTCCCGCCGGTGCCGCGTTGTCGACGTAGATGGCGAGGTGGCCGCTGACCGATTTCGCCGTGGCCGTCACCTTCGGGAAGGTCGAGCAGTTGAGATCGCCGCACACGCTGAACTGGCGGACGTTGCCGAGCGTATCGGGCGGTCCCTGGAACGGCGCCGCCTGCGACGCGCTGACGCGCGGTCCACCGATCGCTCCCCAATGCGTCCGTTCCACGGTGCGCAGGAAATCATGAAACCGCATCCCCATGTCCGACGCCGGGGCCGCACCCTGTGTCATCGCGGCGGCGAGCAACGGATGCAGCGTATCGCCCTGGAGGATGAAAGGCGCCGTCGCCCCTTGAGAATCGGTCGCGAGCTGCGGCACGAGCAGGTACAGCGCCGAATCGGTGGAAGACGCATTGCCGGGAAACAGGAGGCATGCGGCATTGGCCAGCGGTGGAATCGCCTGATAGCCGGATACGGCGAGGGTGACGTTCTGGCCGCCGGCGGTCTTGCAGCTCACGGACGTTGGAGGAGCGGTCCCGCCGCTGCTGCGGCAGCCGGCGAGCCCTGCGACGAACACCAGGCCGAGTCGGCCGCGCGCGCTACGAGTCACGGGTTACTCCTTGCGTGAGAGCTGGTCGCCGGGCGAGCGCCTGGCGCATGCAAACCGGGCCGACGACGGCGTGCAACGCCACCAGCCCCACTGCGAGTCCCTCGAATGATACACCCCACTCGGGGAACGCCCGCCGGCCCGTCGCGGCCAGCAGCAGGCCGACGCCCCCCTGCGAAATGAGCCCCAACCACCCGCTCTTCGCCAGGTCTTCCGACACGAGCAGCCGCCGGCCGGCCCAGCGGCCGCCCCAGTACAACCCCAGCCCCCGCAACCCGATGAGCAGCAGCATCCACAGCCACAAGTCCCCGACGCTCGTGACGTCGAGTCGTAGACCCAGCAGCGCGAACGCCCCGGCGGCGAGCAGCTCCCCGCGGGCATCGAAATGGCGCCGCACCATGCCGGCCGTTTCCGGATCGGCGTAGGTCAATCCGATTCCCGCGAGCACCGCGGCCAACGTCACTTCGACCTGCCCCGACAGCCCCGCCACCGCCGCCCCCACGGCGACGGCGAGGGCGTACATCCCCGGGGTTCCACCCAGCAAGCGGCGCGTCCGGCTCATAAGCCACACGAGCAGTGCGGCGGTGACCATAGAGCCGACCAGGGGAAGCAGGCCCACCCACCAGGCGTCGGCCCGTAACGTGCCCGCGCTCGCTGCAAAGCGGGACAGCGCCAGCACGGCGGCGAACACGGCGATTGCCACCACATCGCGCAGCGCATGCAGCCGCAGCAGGGCGTCCGAGAGTCCCGGACGGGGTGCATCGTAGAGCGTCGCCCAGGCGAGGGCCGGGGCCGCCACCACCGTCAGGGCGCCGACGGCGAGCGCGACGGCCGCGGCATCACCCAGCGGCTGGTGTACGGAGAGCGGAAACCAGGTGTGCAGCGCGAATACAACCACCGCCGTGAGCACGAGCGGTGTCACGATCGACGCCGTGAGGTAGCGGCCTAACCCTGCCGCGCCGGGGTCATTCCCTTCGGCACCGCGCCACGCGAGGCCGGCACGCAAGGCGAACAGAGCTACGGCGGCATCGGTAACGAACGCGAGGGCGTGGATCTCCTCTTCGCGAACGAAATAGTATCCCAGCCACTCCGGGCGCATCAGGAGCCCGGCGCCGAGGTAACCGGTCACCCGGGGCAATCCCAGGCGCAAAGCGAGACGGCCGCCGATCTCCGCAGCGACAATCACCATGCCGAGCGTGAGCGTCGCACGTGCGGCGAGCGGCGCGCCGCCGGTGTAGTGATGCGATACGACGAACGCCAGGGCGACGATCAGGAGCCAGAGAACGGTGCGCATCGCCCGCACAATTTCTCCGCACTGCGAGATTTTGACAATGCGGCTCCGCGCCGGTTATCTTGCGTTCTAGCACA
>DATFSB010000512.1:0-4025 GCA_035262825.1 Gemmatimonadales bacterium
CGACCGCTTCGATTTCGCGTCGAGCGTGGCGAGCGAGCCGCGCCGGGTCGCGTGGCTCGCCGCCAACTACCTCACCTATGTCAAGGACAACAGTCTCTGGCTGCCGACGGGACCGATCGACGGCGAGCGCTATACCGCCACGGCCGGACTCGTCAACGACGTCAACCACGGACGCTTCGACTCGTACATCCTCTCGGCCGACTACCGGCATTACTATCGGACCACGCGCCGCAGCGCCTTCGCCGTGCGCGCGCTCGGCTACTGGACGGGGGGCGAGCGGCCACGGCTGATCAACATTGGTGGCTCATGGGGGCTGCGCGGCTATCCGTATTTCGGCTACGTCTCGGGGACGCGCGCCTGGCTGTTGTCGGGGGAGTGGCGCTTCCCGATTACCGACTACGTGTCGCTCGGATTTCCATTCGGCGCGGCACAGCTCCCGGGAATCCAGGGCGCGTTGTTCACCGACCTCGGCAAGGCCTGGACCCCGACGACGACCGAGCGCGGCACCCTGGGCAGCTGGGGGCTCGGGCTGCGGCTGCCGCTCGCCGACGTGCTGGTGCTGCGTCTCGACCTCGGGTGGCGCTACCACCGGGGCGACGTCACGTCGTACGGATTGCCGTCGCGTGACCGCGGTCCGCGATTCGTCGATTTCTTCTTCGGATTCAACTATTGAGGCGCCGCCTGATGTTGAGGCGCCATCGGTTGCTTGACCGCCCCGGCGCCCGTTCCTACATTGCCGCGTGTGTCGCCCTGACCGCCTGTCACGGCCATCTGGCGCCGCTCGTGCCCGAGTCGCTGGCGCCGGTCGCACCCGACAGCATCGCGGTCTGGACCGCGCCGAACGGTCCCGCGCGGCGCGTCGCGCTGCGGTTCAAGTGGAAATACCGCGACGATCGGCAGAGCGGGGGCGGCCGCGGCACGCTGCGGCTGGCGCCGCCCGATTCGATGCGCGTCGACTGGGCGGCGGTTCTGAACGTCAGGACCGGCGCCGCCGTAGTGATAGGCGATTCGCTGCGCTGGGCGGATCCGAAGGGGGACTACCCGTCCTCGACCGCCCAGGCCATTCAGCTCGTCTGGAGTGCGCTGGGCATCGTGCGGCCGCCCGATTCGAGCGTCGCCACCTTCGGGATGCGCGATTCGGCGGGCGCCGCGTGGCGCTACATTCGGGATCGCGACACGGTGGCGTTCCGGCTCAGCGGTTCGTCGCGGACGCTCCAGGGAGAGTGGCGGCGCGGCGGCAAGGTGATGGCACGCAGCCGCACTCAACTCGCAGCCGGGGGACTGCCGCAGGGCACGCGCGTGGACGTGCCGGAGAGGTCGGCCCGGTTTGAGATCACGTTCGTGGCGGTGGATTCGACGGCGCAGTTTCCTGCGGCGCTGTGGCGCAGCCGTCGTTAGCCTGGTGGCGCTGTCGCTCGCCGGATGCCTCTACGGCTTCGCCGGCGGCGGATTGCCCAACATCAAGACGGTGGCGATCCTGCCGTTCGACAACGAGACGCCGGAGCCGGCGCTGACGACCGAAGTGGCCACCGCCGTCCACCAGGCCATCGAAGATCGACTGGGACTGCGCCCTTCCGGCGAGCAGTCCGCCGACGCCGTCGTGCGTGGCCGTATCACGCGCTACGACGCCGACCTCCCCCTCGCCTTCCAAAGCGGCACCGGCCAGGCCAACGTCACCCGCCGCCAGGTCCAGATCACCATCGACATTTCTATCGTGGACCAGCGCGACGGCAAAACGCTGTGGCAAAACCCGAGCCTCACCGTGCTCGGCGACTACCAGCCACCGTCGGAGGCCGAGGGGCGCAAACTTGCGCTCGACAAGCTCGTCACCGAGATCGTGAACGGAGCGCAATCGCAATGGTGAGCGTACGGCGCGACCGGCGCGGCGCGAGCACGATAGGGTGCCTCCTCTCGCTGCTCGTGCTCGTCGCGGTGCTGTACTACGGCGTCAACATCGGCGAAGTGTACTTCCGGTACTATCGCATCCTCGACGAGATGCAGTCGCAGGCGCGCGTCGCGGCGGCGCTCGACAACGGGACGATCCAGCGGCGCATCGCGTCCGCGATTCAGGAAATCGCACTCCCCGACGACGCGTCGAGCAATCTCCAGATCACGCGCTCGGCCAGCCCGCGCCAGATCACGATCGAAACTGAATATGCGGAGACGGTGAAGCTGCCGCTGTTCGTGCACACCTTCCACCTGCATCCCAAGGCCACCGAACCGCTCTGAACACCGCGGGCAAGATCCGGACGAGAGGCGCTGCCGCCTCATGGCGGGCGGCGCAGGTTGGTCCGGTCGTGTTCACCAACGGGGTGTTCGATGTGCTGCACGTCGGGCACATCGCCCTCCTCGAAGCGGCGCGCGCCGAGGGCCAGGCGCTGATCGTGGGAGTGAATGACGACGCGTCGGCGCGGCGGCTGGGAAAAGGCAGCGACCGGCCACACGTCCCCGCGGCCGAGCGCGCCCGGCTCCTCGCGGCGCTCGATGCCGTCGATTGTGTGGTCGTGTTTGCCGAGGAGACGCCGCTCGAGCTGATCCGCGCCCTGCATCCCGACGTTCTCGTAAAAGGCGCCGATTACGAGCCGGCGCAGATCGTGGGCGCGCCGGAGGTCCTCGGGTGGGGTGGCCGCGTCGTCCGGGTGCCGCTGCTGCCCGGTCGCTCCACGACGGATCTGGTGAACCGGATCCGCAGTTCGCCACCAGCCGACCGCCGATAGCCGAGGGCGTCGCTTGCCCCTCCTGATCGCCACCCGCAATCCCGGCAAAGCGCGGGAAATTCGCGAACTCTTCGCCGGCCTCCCGATCCCGATCGTGTTTCCGAACGAAGTGGAGCTGAAGCGCCTGCCCGAAGAGGAGGATCTCGAGCAGGCCGACAGCTACCTGGGCAATGCCATGGCCAAGGCGCGGTACTTCGCGGGGCGCAGCGGTCTCGCGACGGTCGCGGACGATTCCGGGATCGAGGTTGATGTTTTGGGCGGCGCACCGGGAGTCCACTCTGCGCGGTTCGCGCTGCTGGCGGGGACGCTCGGGCCGGGACAGGATCCGGACGAGGCCAACAACGCCCTGCTGTTGGCCCGGCTCCAGGGGATTCCCGACGCGGACCGGACGGCGCGGTATCGCTGCGTCGTGGCTCACCTCGACAATGCGACGGCGCCGCCCGAGGTGGTGGAGGCGGCCTGCGACGGGCGGATTCTGACGGCCCCTGCCGGCACGGGCGGGTTCGGCTATGATCCGTTGTTCTTCTCCACGGAGCTCTCGCGGGGATTCGGCGAAGTGCCGGCGGCGATGAAGCATCGCGTGAGCCACCGGGGACGGGCGTTCCGCGCGTTGATCGAGGTCCTGTTGCGGAGGCAACTCCAGGTGAAGAAGTGAGGCTCGTCCTGGTGGGGGATTCCGTCCGCTGGGTGTACACGCCGCTGCAGGTCCAGCGGCGGAGCAGCTGCGTGTGAGGGAAGGGTGAGGAAGGAGCGCGGGCGATGCTCGTCCTGTTGATTATCGGAGGGACGATTTGCTGCGTCACGTACTTCGCCACCCGCCACCCCAAGGATGGGAGTGGGGGCCGCGAGGCGGCGGCATTGCAGCAGGAGGTGGACGGGTTGCACGTGGAGCTCGACGGGGTGCGCCAGGAGCTGTCGGAGCTCGCCGAACGGCTCGATTTCGCCGAGCGAATGCTGGCGAAGCAACGGGAGGGGGAGCGGCTCAGTCCACCGAAGGGGTGAGGTCGCTATCTTGGCGGAGTCTCACGGGGCGTGGCGCAGTCTGGTAGCGCGTCTGGTTTGGGACCAGAAGGTCCCGGGTTTGAATCCCGGTGCCCCGATTTCTCAAGTCGTTGCTGTGCTGACATATCAAGGGTGAGCGCGCGCTCACGCTCACCTCCCTCCGCCAGTTTGTCCGCTACTTCTGCGATTCGCGATCGGACAACAGTCCTGCGTCACGGGGCGCAGTTTTCGATGGTCGCATTCCTAATCGTTGCCTCCGGGATGATGAGAGCGCCGGTGTTCCGGCCCGACGTGTCGGGGCGAGTG
>DATFSB010000513.1:0-4650 GCA_035262825.1 Gemmatimonadales bacterium
ATCACCTCGCGGTGGTTTTGTACCAGCATCGTCGGCACCGGATCGATCTTGGCGCTGAAGTTGAACAGCTTGAACGCGCCGAGCGGCTGGCGTCGCGCTCCGGCGTTGACCTGGTGCCCGTCGATGTCCGAGAAGCTCGCGATCTGGGGATCGGCCTCGACGTGCGCGCCGGTGAACGCGAACGTCTGGCTCCAGTCGAGCTTCTGATCGGCGCTCGGGTCGACCGGTGTGCCGTCGGCGAAGCTCGCCGCGATGTCGACGTCGTGCGCCGCGATCGCCAGGTCGATCGTTTCGGTCGCCGTGCACATCGCGAACAGGAACCCGCCGCCCGCCACGTAGTCGTGAATCGTGCGCGCGACCGCCTTCTTCATCGCCGGCACCGAGGGAAAGCCGAGCTGCCGCCGGGCCGCGTCGTTGAAACGCACCATCTCCGCGAGCCACGGGGCTCCGGTATAGATGAGGAAGAACTTTGAGTACTGCCCGGTGAAGTCCTCGTGGTGCAGGTGCAGCCAGTCGAAGCCGTGCAGCCCGTCGGCGAGCACCTGGGGGTCCCACAGCTTCTCGAACGGGATCCCGGCGTACTGCAGCGCCATCGTCACTGCGTCGTCCCACGGCTGCGCGTTGGGCGGCACGTATACGGCGACCTTGGGCGCTTTCTCGAGCGGCACCGAATCGGCGTTGGTGCCGGCGATTTCGCCGCGCATGCCCGTCACCTGACCCTCGTCGAACGGCTCGACGGCGACGCCGTTCAGTGCGGCGTCGCGCCGCACCGTCGGCGCGTCGGGGAGGAGAAACGATCCACCGCGATAGTTGAGCAGCCATTCGACCTTGCCGCCGGCCTGAATGACGCGATAGGTGACGCCGTAGGCCTTGAGGTGGTCGGACTGGGCGTCGTCCATCGGGACTAACAGAGAGGCGGCGGTCAGGCGGTCGGGCGGTCGGAGATACGCTGCTAGACCAAACACGTCAGCACCGACCGCCAGTCCGCCCACCCGCCCGAACGCCCGAACGAACTCCCTTCGCCTCATGACCGCGGAATCGCTCCTTTCGCCCGCTCCAGCTCCCTGCGCGCCTCGGGCACCACCGCACTCTCGGGATAGGTGAGAATCAGATGCTCGAGGTGCGCAACGGCGTCGGCGGGACGGTTGCGGCGCAGGAGGATCCGCGCCAGCTCGAGCTCCGCCGCCGGCGCTGCGGCACCGGAGCCACCCTTCTGCACCACCTCGCTGAACAGATCCTGGGCCGTCCCCTCCTGCCCCGCCCCCAGTCGCGCTGCGATCCGCCCCGCGACGAGCAGCACGTCGGGGCGTCCACGCCCGCTCGGCAGTTTGTCGGCCGCGCGACGCAGCGCCGAGACCGCCCCGCTCGAGTCGCCGCGCGCGAGCTGCAGCAGCGCGGCGCCGAGCTCGGGGCTCTCGGGGAGGTCGACCTGATCGAGCAGCGCCAGCATCGCGGTGCGCGCCGTGGTCGCATCGCGGTCGCCGGCGTAAGGGCCTGCGGTCCGGAACGCCGCGATCGCCTCCTTGAGTTTGCCGCGATACAGCAGGATCCATCCGTGCAACGCCGCCGCCTCGATACTCGAATCGGCGCCCAGGACCTGGTCCGCCTTGTCGAGCTGTCCCTGGCGGATCCACGCAGCAACCAGGGTATGTCGCAGCCGCTCGCGGTCGTCTCCGCTGGCTATGGCCTCGCGGTCGAGCCGGGCGAGACCGGCGGCCGCGCTATCGAGCTGCCCGTCGGAGATCAGCCCTTCGACCATGGCGAGCTGCGCCAGGGCCAGCGCCTCGCGCGGGGCCGCCGGATCGCCCGCCAGCTTCAGCAGGACGGCGCGCGCCGCCTCGCGATCCCCGGCGTCGAGCAGCGCCCGGGCGGCATCGGCGCGCGCCTGCGCACCCATCGGTCCCGGCAGCAGGTCGGCGAGCCGGGCGAGCGCCAGGCCGCGCACCCGCCGCCCCCCGGGCGACGATCCCGACGCGCGCGCGGCGAAACGGCGCAGCGCCATCGCCGCATCCGGCGTCGCCGAGTCGAGCGTTCCCGCGAGCACGTCCCAGCCGCGATCGGGCTGGCCCCAGCCGAGCAGCAGCTCCGCCGCGATGCGGCGCGCCGTCGGCGTCGCCGCGCTGATCGTGAGGGATCGGATCACGCGATCGCGCTGGTCGAGGGGGGCGTCGTCGAGCTGGCTCACCGCGTTGGCAAGCTGGGACGGGTTCGCATCGGCGGCGCCTGCCCACTCGAAGGCGGCGGCCTGCCAGTCGCCGGTGCGCTGCCCCAGCTCCGCCAGCTCGATCGCGAGCGCACCGGGCGTGCCGAGCGTGCGGCGGCCGAGCAGCAGCACGTTGCGCCCGTCCTCGAAGCGTTGATGATCCTCGAGCGCGATCGCCCACTCGCGCCACGGCGTGGGCTCGCCGGGACGCGCCGCCACCCAGCGGCGCACCAGCGCGGCGGCGCTGTCGCGCATGTCGAGCGCGGTGTAGGTGCGCAGCGCCACGCTGCGAACCGCGCTCGTGGTGTCGACGGTCAGGGCGTGCTCGGCGAGGGGCAGCAGCTCCGCGATCCGGCCGAGCGGCGTCAGGACGCGCTCCAGCCCGAGCAGCGCCGGGAGATTGGCCGGCTCGCCGCGCAACACGCCGAAGTAGAGCGTCGCCGCCTGATCGGCGTGGCCCTGCCGCTCGAGCTCGAATCCCTGGCTGATCGCCTGCGCGCGCCCCGCCGCGGGCGCGGCGAGCGTGAGGGCGAGCAGGACGACGCGACGGCTATTTGCTGGGTGGCGCATTGAGCAGCCGGAAATACTCGAGCACCATGCGCCGCTCGTCGGGCGAAAGCCCCTCCAGCTCCTGCCAGGTGGGATAGCGAATCCGCGGACCGGCCGTCACTCCCGGCGCGAGCAGCCCGGGGAGATGCACGCTGTCCCCGATCGCAGCGCGGCTGGTGCGCTCCTTGTCTTGGTCGGGCTCGGGACCGGTGAGGGTGCGGCCGGCGTCGAGCAGCCGGCGGTACAACCGCTCCTGGCGCTCGGTCGTCTGCCGGTCCATGCGTCCGGATTCGAGCTGGCGTGCCAGGTCGCGCGCTTCCTGTGCCAGCGCGCCCGCGGCATTCGAGCCGCCTGACGCCTGCAGCCGTTCGAGCTGCTCGGCGAGGGCTCGCTGCCGCGCGGCGAGCGTCCGCAGCTGTTGCAACATCGCGTCGCCGCCGGCGCCCATCATGGGGAGCATCCCCATGCCGTCTTTGTTCAACGCCGCCTGTTGATTGGCGAGCTGCGCCAGCCGCTCGATCGCTTCCTGGAATCCCGATCCCGATTTCGCGCCGGCCACGTCGGCGCGCGCCTGCGCCAGTCCGTACGCCGTCACGTTCAGCGCGTCGAGCGCCTCGCCCGCGAGCTGTGCCGCGCCGTCGGTATTC
Source organism: Gemmatimonadales bacterium (assembly GCA_035262825.1). Taxonomy (GTDB): domain Bacteria; phylum Gemmatimonadota; class Gemmatimonadetes; order Gemmatimonadales; family GWC2-71-9; genus DASTHG01. The sequence goes on from DATFSB010000513.1 coordinate 3,400, forward strand.
GGCTGTGCCTGCTCCAGCTGCGCGCGGGCGCCGGCCATCTGTCGCTGCGCGAAGCCGAGCGCGCTCTGCAATCCGGGACTGACGAGGGCGTGCCGGCCCGCGGCGGTGCGGATCTGCCGCTCCACCGCGGCCGCACCCTCTTCAATCGCCGCCTGCTGGCCGCGCGCGCTCGCGGCGGAGGCGCCGGAGTCGAGCCCGGCGGCGAGCCGCCGTTGCCGCTCCGCCAGCGCCGCGGTTTCGGACAGCGCACGGTCGAGCGCGTCGAGCGCCTCCTGGCGCCATTGCCCGGCCACCGAGTCGCGCCGGGCCCGCAACGCTTCGGGAATCGAGTCCAGCGCCTGCTCCGCCATCTCGCCCTGCTGGGCCGCTCCCGAGGCATCCACCTGCTCGGCGCTCGACGCCGCGCGCTGCATCGCGCCGCTCGCCCGCCGCGCCTGACGCTCGGGATGGCTCACCGTGCCCGCCGCCGCACTATCGGACGCGTTGCGCGCCGCATCCGCGCGGTCGGTGGCGCCGAGATCGCGGTTGGCCTGTGCGATGCCGGCGGCCAGGGACTCGGCGCGCTCGGCGAGGGCGCGCTCGGCCGCTGCGGCGGCGCTGTCGGGGCGGCGCGCCTCATCGGCGTTCCACTGCGACTGCTCGCGCCGCAATTGTTCGGCGTCCTGCGCGAGCGAGGCAAGCTGTCCCTCCACCGCGGCGCGCCGGAACAGCTCCTGACTGCGCTCCAGCGTCTCCTTCAGCTGCTGCTGTGCTTCGGCGAGCCGGCGCAGCGCTTCACGCGTTGCGTCGGGATCGAGGTGGGCGAGCGCGGCCTGCAGATCGCGCAACCGTTGCTCCAGCTCCGGCGTCAGCGCGCGCCCCAGCATCTCCTGGACCTCGCGCAACCGGGCCTGGAACGCGGTGTCGTCGATTCCGGCGGCGCGCGCCGCGCGCGACAGCTCGTCGACGGCCTTCGCCAGCTCCTGCACCCGTTGCGCCACCGCTTCCTGCTGGCGCGCCAGCTCCTGGGCCCGCTCGCTGGTCTGGAACGGCAGCGTGCCGCCCGACTGCGCCGGCGGCTGCCGGCCGCTCGTGGCCGCGTCGTTCGCGGCGCGCGAGCGCTCCTGCGCCAGGTCGTTGGTCTTGTCGGCGAGTTGGCGCTGCGCGGTGGCGACCGATTCGGCGGCGGCGATGATGTCGTTGGCGGCGTCGCGCTGCGCCGCCCGTAGCTCCTCCCGCGACGGCAGCCGCAACGCGAACTCGGCGCTGCGG
>DATFSB010000514.1:0-8919 GCA_035262825.1 Gemmatimonadales bacterium
CTCGATCTGTCGGCGACGGTACTGTGGTGGTTCGGCGCCCCGATCCCGGATTGCTACGAGGGCCGTCCGCTGCTCGAGGCGTTCGCGCCGGAGCTCGTCGGGCAGGAGAGCGCGCTGTGATGCGACGCCTCACCCATCTGGGCGACGCCTCGACGACGATCGGCGTCGGCATCGTGGTCCTGACGGCTGGGCAGACGCGGCTCGGCGCCGCGATGCTGCTCGCCAACGCGCTGTCGCACGTGCCGGTGCAGCTGCTCAAGCGGGTGGTGGCACGGCCGCGCCCCTCGGACGCGTTCGGCCGCCCGCTCGCTCTGGTCCCGCTGCCCGACCAGTTCTCGTTTCCCTCGGGCCACGCCGCCGCCGCCACGGCAGTTGCCACGACGGCGGCGTTCGCCCATCCCTGGACGGCGCCGCTCGCGCTGCCGCTCGCGGCGCTGGTGAGCTACTCTCGCGTGGCGCTGCGGGTGCATTACACCACCGACGTCCTGGCCGGAGTCGTTCTTGGACTCGGCGGCGCCCTGGCTGCCGCCGCGTTGTTGTAGCCACCGTTCCCCGCTCCACCGCTCGCGCTGTGTTCACGCGCCGGGTCACCCCGGCGCGTCCTGCCTGCGTGCTTGCGGGTGGACCGGCGCGGTCCGGGTACGCCGCGCATCATCCTGTCGTTACCGAACCGTGACTTACTCGACAGCGCGGCGTGATGGCGCGGCACGAGCTTCACGCGGTTACACCGTGCGTTGCCCTCCGCTCTCTTCATCCGCTCGCCGCCGCACGGTCGGCGTTCGGGTGCCAGGTAGCGGAGGCTCACATAGCTCCGCTATCTGCGTTGTTACGCAATTGTGACTTGCCCGACAGGCCTCCGTGATAGCATCGACTGAGCTTGTTCATGCCCGCAACGGGCCGTCCGGGCGGCGCAATACGCCCGTTATTCACTCTCTCTGAGGAGTCACTACCGTGCATCGCTCCCTGTCGAAGGGTCTCGTGGGCCTCGCGCTCGCCAGCGCGTTGCTCCTGCCCCGCACGGCCGCGGCGCAGAACCAGACCCAGGTCACCGTGTCCGGCGTCGGCTACGCCCAGTACGGCTACCTACTCAAGGACACCGCAAACCACGTCAACAGCTTCGACATCACGCGTGCCTACGTAAACCTCATCGGACGGTTCGCCGGTGGCGTGGGCGCCCGGGTCACGCTGGACGTCAACCGGCCGGCCGGTGACAACTCGTTGCGCTATCGGTTGAAGTACGCGTTCGCGACGTACACGCCGGTGAACAGTCCCCTGACCTTCAAGCTCGGCATGATCCACACCCCCTGGCTCGACTGGGAAGAGGCGCTGTGGGACTACCGCATGCAGGGGCAAATGGCGCTGGAGCGCGGCGGCTACCTGACCTCGTCAGACATCGGCTTCGGGGTGGACGGCAAGTGGGGTCCGGACAAGGTCAACATGCAGGTGACGTTCGTGAACGGTGAAGGCTATTCGGGCGGCCCTGGCGATCAGCGCAAGGACATCGAGGGGCGCGTCTCCGTCCGCCTGCTCGACACGAACGACTCGACCCGGGTCGGCGGTCTGCGCTTGACCGGTTACGGCCAGTACGGCAAGCCGACCGGCGGCGGCAAGCGCCAGCGCATCGTCGGCATGCTGTCCTACCGGACGAAGCAGGTCACGCTGGCCGGTGAGTACGCCATCACGAAGGACTCCGCGGGCGCCGGCGCCCTGCTCGACGGGCAGGTCGCGAGCGGCTTCGGCGTGTTCCACTTCCCGAATTCGAAGGCCGCCGTGATCGCGCGCGTCGACTTCACCAAGCCCAACAAGAACGGTGTCTCGACGGCCCCGGGCTTCTCGAGCACTCGCTTCATCGCGGGGCTGTCCTACCAGCTGAGCCCGAACCTCCGGTTGCTGGGGGACGTCGATTACCTGTCCTATAAGAACGGCTCCCCGTCGCCGGCCGCCGAGGCCAGTCGCGCCTCCGCGCTGTTCCAGATTCAGTTCACCTTCTGATTGGACTCGAGGATCTCATGATGCGGAAGACTCTACTCGGCGTGGCGGCGGTGCTCGGAATGAGCGCCGCCACTGCGGCCGCGCAGGTGAAGCTCACCGGCGCCGGCGCGACGTTCCCGAACATCATCTATCAGAACTGGATTCTGACCTACAACCAGGCGAATCCGGGCGTGCAGCTCAACTACCAATCGATCGGCTCGGGCGGCGGCATCCGCCAGTTCTCCGACAAGACCGTCGATTTCGGCGCGACGGACGCCCCGATGACCGATTCCGCGATCGCGGCAATCCAGGGGAACGTGCTGCACATCCCCACCGTGCTCGGCGCGGTCGTCATCACCTACAACATCCCGGGGATCACCCAGCAGCTGCGCTTCACCCCGGCGCTCCTCGCCGACATCTTCCTCGGCAAGGTGACGAAATGGGGCGACGCCCGCATCGCCGCGGCGAACCCCGGCGTGCGGCTGCCCGACCAGGACATTCTGGTCGTGCACCGCTCCGACGGCTCGGGCACCTCGTACATCTTCACCGACTACCTCTCCAAGGTCAGCCCTGACTGGAAGGACAAGGTCGGCAAGGGAACGTCGGTCAACTGGCCGGTGGGACTCGGCGGCAAGGGCAATGACGGCGTCGCCGCCACCGTGAACCAGACGCCCGGCGCGGTCGGCTACGTCGAGCTGGCGTATGCCACTTCGAACAAGCTGCCGTTCGGCCAGCTGCAGAATCACGCCGGCAACTTCGTCTCTCCGACGCTCACCGCGACGACGTCGGCGCTGGCTTCGTCGATGGGCGCCATGGGTCCGAGCACCGACTTCCGCGTGTCGATCACCGACGCCGAAGCCGCGGACGCCTACCCGATCGCCAGCATGACTTATCTCCTGCTCCGCAAGACGAATGACGACCCGGTGAAGACCGAGGCGCTCATCAAGTTCGTGTGGTGGGCGGAGACGGTGGGCCAGGACAAGGCCACGCCGCTGGGCTATGCACCACTGCCCACGGCGATGCGTCCCTGGATCGCCGACCGGCTCGCCTCGATCGAGGCGGGCGGCAAGAAAGTCTGGACGGCCTCGGCAGCTCGTTAACCCTCCGAACGACTGCCGGTCTCACCCCCGCAAGGCGTTCCCTTGCGGGGGGTTTTCTTTGTCGTCTCCGGGTGACCGAACCGTTACACGGTCGTGACCGAGCGGCATCGGTGCGGGCATAGCTTGCGCGGGTGACTACCGGTATGACGGACGCCCCACCACAGGAGTTGGAGGCGGGCCAGCCCGCGGTGCATGCGGCGGCCGCCGTCGCCCATCGCAGTACCCGCAATTTCGGCGATCCCACCTATCGCTTCTTGCTGACCGCCGTCGCGCTCGTGCTCCCGTTCCTGCTGCTGGCAATCGGGGGACAGCTGCTGGTGGGCGGGTGGCCAGCGCTGCACAAGTTCGGGATCGGCTTCGTCACGAAGTCGACCTGGGATCCCGTCGCGGAAGTGTACGGTGCAGCCCCGATGATCTTCGGGACGATCGTGTCGTCGCTCCTGGCGCTGCTGATCGCGGTCCCGTTGGCGCTCGGCACGGCGATCTTTCTCACCGAGTTCGCGCCGAAATGGCTGCGTCAGCCGATCGGCTTCCTCGTCGAGCTGCTCGCAGCGGTGCCGAGCGTCGTGTACGGCCTGTGGGGGATCTTCGTCCTGATTCCGATGCTGCGCGAGGTGGCCGTCCCGCCGCTGCGCGCGGCGCTGGGCTGGACGCCGTTCTTCAAGGGCGTGTTCTACGGACCCTCGATGCTCGCCGGCGGCGTGATTCTGGCCATCATGATCGTCCCCTACATTGCGGCCGTGTCCCGCGAAGTGTTGCTGGCCGTCCCCGCGACGCAGCGCGAAGCGGCGCTGGGGCTCGGCGCGACGCGCTGGGAGGCGGTGTGGTCCGCGGTGCTGCCCTACGGTCGGGCCGGGATCATCGGCGCCATCATGCTCGGCTTCGGGCGCGCGCTCGGCGAGACGATGGCGGTCACGATGGTGATCGGCAACCGACATGACCTCGGGGCGTCGGTGCTCGCGCCCGCCTACACCATGGCGGCGGCGATCGCCAACGAGTTCAGTGAAGCCACGACGCAGATGTACCTCTCCGCCTTGGTGGCCGTCGGGCTGATGCTGTTCCTCGTGACGATCACCGTCAACGCCCTGGCGCGAATTCTCGTTTGGCGGGTCGCCAAGGGCGCGGCCGTGGGGAGCAAGGCGCTGTGAGAAGCGCCCGCGCGGTCCGCCGTCGCGTGAAAAGCGCCACGATGACGGGCATGGTCGCGGTGCTGGCCATTCTCGCCGTGCTGCCGCTGCTCTTCATTTTCGGCGACCTGGTCCACAAGGGTGCGTCGTCGATCGACTGGAACTTCTTCGTGAAGGGCCCCGCTCCGGCCGGCGAAGCAGGCGGCGGGGTGGCCAACGCGATCGTCGGCTCGCTGATCATCGTCGCGCTCGGGTGCTTGGTGGGCATGCCGATCGGGGTGGGGACGGGCCTGTTTCTCGCGGAGTTCGGCGGCGGCCGGCTCGGGTGGATCGTGCGCTTCATCGCCGACGTGCTGAACGGAACGCCGTCGATCGTGGTCGGCATTTTCGCCTGGACCTGGCTCGTACGGCCGATGGGACATTTTTCGGCTCTCGCCGGTGGCGCCGCGCTCGCGATTCTGATGATCCCGATGCTCGCCCGCACCACGGAGGAAATGGTGCGCCTCGTCCCCAACTCGCTACGAGAAGCGGCCCTGGCGCTGGGATACCCGCGCTGGCGCACGTCGCTCACGATCGTGGCCCGCACGGCCATGGGTGGCATCGTCACTGGCGCACTCGTCGCGATAGCCCGTATTGCCGGCGAGACCGCGCCGTTGCTGTTCACGGCGCTCGGCAACCTGAACTTCACGACGGCGATTCGCGAGCCGATGCAGAGTCTCAGTCTCCTGATCTATACTTACGCCACGGGACCGTTCGAAGACTGGCACCGGATCGCCTGGGCGGCGGCGCTCGTCCTCATGGCGCTGGTCCTCACCCTGGCCCTCGCCGCCCGCTGGGCCACGCGGCAACGCTTTGGCAACAAGTCCGCGATCTGATCGACCGATGGCGCGCCTCGCCAGCGTCCCCGCTGTCGCCCCCGCGGTGCCGGTCCCCGTGGTGACCGTGGCGGCCGGGGCGTCATCCCATGGAGCCCCGCGGATGGAGCAGGGTCCCGAGGACGTCAAACGACCTGATAATGCGATCGTCCGCATCGAGACGCGCCGGCTGAGTGCCTTGTTCGGCCGCAAGATGGCCGTGAAGGAGACTTCGGTCTTCTTTCCGACGAACACCGTCACGGCCATCATCGGACCATCGGGATGCGGCAAGAGCACGTTCCTGCGCTGCCTCAACCGTATGCACGAGCTGTCGGAAAGCGGCTGGTCGACGGGATCGGTATTGCTCGACGGCACCGACATCTACGGCCCAGGGACCGATCCGGTGGCGATCCGGCGCCGCATCGGGATGGTGTTCCAGCGCCCCACCCCCTTCCCGACGATGTCGATCTACGACAACGTCGCGTCGGGGCTCAAAGTCAGCGACCGCGCGTACAAGCGCAAAGAGGTGGACGAGGCGGTGGAGCGGGCGCTGCGCCAGGGCGCTTTGTGGGACGAGGTGAAGGACCGGCTGCACACGAGCGCCGTCGCCCTCTCGGGCGGCCAGCAGCAGCGGCTGTGCATCGCGCGCGCGGTGGCGCCGCTGCCCGAGGTGCTGCTGCTCGACGAGCCCACGGCATCGCTCGACCCCGCGGGGACACAGCGCATCGAAGAGCTGTGCCACGAGCTGAAGCGGCAGTACACTATCGTAATCGTGACGCATAATATGCAGCAGGCGGCGCGCGTCTCGGACTACACCGCTTTCTTCTACATGGGCGAGCTGATCGAGATCGACCGCACCACCCAGCTGTTTACCAAGCCGGCCAAGGAGCAGACGGAAGCCTACCTCACCGGGAGGTTCGGATGACCCACTCGGCGCTGGTGCCTGCACCAGGGGTGTCGAGTCGGCGTGCGAGCCCCTCGGGCCACCGTGGGACGACGCTCTTGACCATTCCGCCCGAAACGGACAACCCGTTCCCCGTCGTCGACGTGCGCGACTTCGCGTTCTGGTACGGGCAGCGGCAGGCATTGGCCGACCTGACGTTGACGATCCCGCGCCGCGCCGTGACGGCGTTGATCGGGCCGTCGGGGTGCGGGAAGAGCACGTTTCTGCGTTCCCTCAACCGGATGAACGACATCATCGCCGACACGCGGCACACGGGCGATATCCTGATCGAGGGCGTGTCGCTGTTCGGCCCCGAGACCGACGTGGTGGTGCTGCGGCGCCGCGTGGGCATGGTGTTTCAGCGTCCCAATCCGTTCCCCAAGTCGGTGTTCGACAACGTCGCCTACGGGCCGCGCATCAACGGCTTCGCCGCCGAGCGCGAGATTCCGGAGCGCGTGGAGCTGGCGCTGCGGCACGCGGCGCTGTGGGACGAGGTGAAGGACCGGCTGGACGACCCCGGGACGGGACTCTCCGGGGGCCAGCAGCAGCGGCTGTGCATCGCCCGCGCGCTCGCCAACGAGCCCGAGATCCTGCTCATGGACGAGCCGTGCTCGGCGCTCGACCCGATCGCCACGGAGAAGATCGAAGAGCTGATCGTCGAGCTGAAGCGGGACTATACGATCGTCATCGTGACGCACAACATGCAGCAGGCGTCGCGCGTGTCGGAGTTTACCGGCTTCTTCTACCTCGGCCGCCTGGTGGAATTCGGGACGACCGCGCAGCTGTTCACCACGCCGTCGGACGAGCGCACCGAGGCATACATCACAGGACGGTTCGGATGACTCCTCAGCTGGCGCACCGCCACTTCCACGACGAGCTCTCCGAGCTCAAGTCGACGCTGCTCGCGATGTCGGCCGAAGCGCAGAACGCGCTCGCGACCGCCGTCGAAGCGCTGCTGCAGCGCGATGCCTCCAAAGCGGCCCAGGTGATCGCGGGCGACCACAAGATCGACGCGGTGGAGCTCGAGATCGAAGACCTGGTCGTGAAGCTGCTGGCGACACAGCAGCCGATGGCACGCGACCTCAGGCTTCTGATGTCGGCGCTCAAAATCGCCAATGATCTGGAGCGGGTCGGCGATCACGCCGTCAACATCGCCCAGTCGGCGGAGCGGCTGTTCGTCGCGCCGCCGATCGTGCCGGAACCCGAGATCATCGAGATGGCCCGTATGGCGCGGCGCATGCTCGCCGACGCGCTCGACGCCTTCGTGCGCGCCGACGCCCAGGCGGGACGCGCCGTCTGCCAGCGCGACGACCAGGTCGACGCCCTGCACGACTCGGTGTTCCGCATCCTGCTCACCCACATGATGGAGACGCCGCACATCATCAGCGCGGCGATGGAGCTGTTCCTGGTGAGCCGCAACCTCGAGCGCGTCGCCGACCTGGCGACCAACATCGCCGAAGACGTGGTGTTCCTGGTCGAGGGGAAGAGCATCAAGCATCACGCGGAGATCGCGCAGGCCGTAAAAAGCTAAGTTGTGAAAGTCGGTGGAGGTTGGTGGAGGGTGATCCTGCCTCCACCACCTCCACGCTCCTGCACCAACTTCCACAACCCGTTACAGTCGGTATCCCCCTGGCAACACCGTCCGCCTCTCCAGGTAGTCCTGTCTCGCGAACAGCCGGATCAGCACCAGTCCCGCGATGAAGCCGCCGATGTGGGCGAAGAACGCCGTCCCGCCCGTTTCGTGGTGCGCGCCGAGGGAAGAGAGACTGCTCAGCACCTGCAGCACGATCCAGTACCCCAGCATCACGTACGCCGGGATCGCGATCGACGTGACGTAGATGCCCAGAAACAGGAAGGCGTGCACCCGCACGCGCGGGTACAGCAACAGGTAAGCTCCCAGGATACCGCTGATCGCTCCCGATGCGCCGACCATCGGAATGGTGGAGCTCGGCGTGATCAGGACCTGCGCCGCCGCGGCGGCGACGCCGCACAGGATATAGAAGAGGGCGAACCGCACATGGCCCATGGCGTCCTCGATGTTGTTCCCGAACACCCAGAAGAACACCATGTTGCCGATCAGGTGCATCCAGCCGCCGTGCATGAACATCGAGGTCAGCACGGTCCAGTATTGGGGGCCGGGGTCGACCGCACAGAACACACCCGGCGCCATTTCCACTCCGCTTCCCGGCGGCACCCGCTGCAGCACCTCGCCCGGGATGAGTCCGTATTGACAAACCGCCGCATCGACCGCCCGCCCCGCCCCGGCCCCCTCGAGAAACAGCCAGGCGATCACGTTGAGCGCGATGATGCCGACGGTAACGATCGGCGAGAGTGTGGTGGGGTTTTCGTCCCGGTAGGGGATCACCTGGCTAATCCTATGAGTGACATGTAGGTTGCGCAAACTGCCTTTTTGGCACCTTTTTCGGGCACGTCCATTGCTTCTGCGACGTCCGGTTTCGTGTAGGCATCAACTCCACGATAAGGAGCCGTAGATCATGGCTGACAAAATCATCGGGATCGACCTCGGCACGACGAACTCCGTCGTCGCGGTCATGGAAGGTGGCGATCCCGTCGTCATCCCCAACGCCGAAGGGGGCCGGACCACTCCGTCGGTCGTCGCGTTCACCAAAGACGGGGAGCGACTGGTGGGCCAGGTGGCGAAGCGCCAGGCCGTCACCAACCCGCAGAATACGATTTTTTCGATCAAGCGATTCATGGGACGGCGCCTCGGTGAAGTCTCCGAGGAGATGAAGCGCGTCCCCTATAAAGTCGTGTCGGGACAAAACGATCTGGCGTCGGTCGAGATCCAGGGGAAGCGCTATACGCCGCCCGAGATCTCGGCGATGATCCTCCAGAAGATGAAGCAGACCGCCGAGGACTACCTCGGCCACAAGGTCGAGAAGGCGGTGATCACGGTCCCCGCC
>DATFSB010000515.1:0-2625 GCA_035262825.1 Gemmatimonadales bacterium
GTGATCTGCGGGAGGAACTGAACCTTGACGTTCACGTTGACGGACTCTGGTGTGGTCCTGACGTTCCTGGAAAGCGAGGCTTCCACTCGGCAGACGCCTAATCCTCGCGCCGCCTGATCCACTTCGTGATCGCGTCGACCACCTTCTGGTCGATGCCGAAGAACCCATGCGGGGCGAGCGGATCGCAAGGATCCGAAAGCGGCGCGCTGCCGCCGTTGAAGTCCCGGAACTTCGCTCTCTCCGACGCAACAAAGCGCTTTCTGAGCGCTTTGGAATCCTCCGGGTTGGTGAAAGCGCATAGATCGCCCTGGTGACTCACGATCAGTGCGGGAGCGCGAATCGACTCTAGGTCGACCTGGCTCAGGTCCTCCGTCGGGTTCGCCGGGTCCCCGGTCAGTGAAGACATCAGCACGAGCCCCTCCGCCGGCGGCTCCACGGACACTGCCGTCAGCGCCGCGGACAGCGTGCCGCGGCTGTGGCCGACGCCCCAGATCGCAAGACCGGGATACCTGCCCCGCAGGTCCGTCATCACCGCTTGGAGGTCCGCGAGGTGCGCGGCGCCGAGGCGGCGTTCCCGCAGCCCAATCGCAGTGTTGTTGAAGTCATTGGCCGCGTCGACCACGGCGACCACGTACCCCTCCGCGGCGAAGTGATAGCGGTTGCGCGCCACGGTGTTCGGCGAGCCTGTGTTGACCTGTCCGGCTCCGAGATTCAGCGTCCCGTCACCGCCGATATACAGAACGAGCACGGCGGTGCGCTCGATCGGCATGAAGCCGTCACGCGTCGGGTCGGCGTTGCCCGGATCGATCAGGATGTACCTCACGAAGACAGGCCCGGTGCCCGACCCGGGAACCCTCGCCCGATTGACTGGAACCTCAACCTGCTGTAGCACCGGGCCGGGTAACGGCGCCTGCGCCTGCGCACCGAACGAAAACGCTGCGAGCAGCAGTGCGACTGCGGCAACCGTCGTAGCTGAGATCTTCATTTTGTCCTCCCCCCGAATGCTCTCCCCCCACAGGGAATCGAAGTGTTGTTGTTGCACCGTGTGACCGTATTTCGACTCGCGGTTCGACCGCTACAGTTGGACCATGCCCATCCAGAACATGGTCTTTCCGCCGACGTCGATGTCGTACTTGCGTACGAAGGTGAGCTTGCCGTCGTTGCCGATACGCAGGACCGACAGACCGGCCGGGATGGTGCGGACCGCGTCGCCGTCTCTCACGTCCACCGGAAGATTGTGCTGGGCCACGAGCATGCGTCCGCTTGGGTCGATGTGGAACGTGCGCGGGTGGATGGCGCGGGTCTCGATGTGCTGGATCGGGCTCGGCTCGCCGGTGGACTGATCGATCGAGTAGACGACGATGCTGTTCTCGCCGCCCTTGAACACCTTCTTGCCCTGGAATTCGATCGTGTTCTGGGCGCGATTCGCCCCGTACAGAAACCGGCCGTTCGGATGCACGTGGACCGTGCCCGCCGCCTGACGCGAGCGGCGGTTCGTCGGCTCGGCCAGCGTTTCCGCGCGGAAGGCGATCTCAGGATTGATCCGGCCGGCTTCCATCTTGTACGTGTACATCTTGTTCTGGGTCTCGATCGAGACGTACATCCAGGGCTTCGTCGGATGAAAATCGAGATGCCGCGGCCCGAAATCTCGGCCTCCGTTGGGGGCGATCGACATTTCGTTGGTCAGGACACCGTTCTTGTAGTCGAAGACCTTGAGCGCGCCGGGGTCTTCGGCCTTGGTCGGGGTGCCCTCGTTGCCGCGCGTCACCAGGATCGCCAGCCGGTTGTCGGGCGTGACGCGCACCTGATGCGCGAAGATGCCGGCGTCGATCGCTCCTGGCTGCTTCACTTCCTCGCCGGGCGTGAAGTCGGGATTGATTCGATACACGCGCAACGCGCTCGGATTGTTGAACGCGACCAGGATGTTCTCCGACGGGATGTCCGTGGTCATGTGGATCGGCCGGGTGGGCAGCCGGATCGCCTCACCGTGCCTGGTGAGCGCACCACTGGCGGGATCGATGCGAAGCGCGGTGACGTGGTGCTCGGTTCCCGCCGGACCGTATCCGGATGCGCTGCTGCTGGTCGCGACGTACAGGTACCGCCGCGAGACGTGCGGCCACGCGTATTGCACGCCCGCGGGCAGGGTGACGGTGGCGCGCTTCGTCAGCGCGGCGCCCGCGACGTCGACGTCGTAGTGCGTGAGATCGGCCCCGACGTTGGCGTAGAGCGCGACCTTGCGCGTCTCCGGCTGGGCGAACACGGCGCGCGGCGCGCTCATGCTGGCCACGACCAGCGACAGGAACGTTCTGCGGCTGACCATGAGCTCTCCTCCTGTGGATGGATCACGGTGCCTCCCCCCGAGCGCTGTGTGGCGTGCGGTACAGGCCCGGACAGGATACTCTCGATGGCGATCGAAGGGAGGGGAAGCCTCATGCGCATCGTGGATGGGCCTGCGTTACGGATTTCTTTCGGAGCCGATGCGGGGCTGGCCCGCCGATGGGACGCCCGATTGGTCGTGGGCCGCCGCCGAGCGGGCCGGCGTGCCGCGCTCCTGGCGGCCATGCGTGACGATGTTCACCGACGAGCTACCCTGGTTGCCAGAGCGTGACAAGCGCCTCGTCATGA
>DATFSB010000516.1:0-6868 GCA_035262825.1 Gemmatimonadales bacterium
GTGACCGGGAACCAGGCGGTGCAGGAAGTCCAGGCGGGACTGAAGGCGATCTACGTCAGCGGCTGGCAGGTCGCCGCCGACGCCAATACGGCGGGCCAGATGTACCCCGATCAGAGTCTCTATCCCGCCGACTCGGTCCCCGCCCTGGTGCGGCGGCTGCAGCGGGCACTGCGCCGCGCCGACGAGATCCATCACGCGCGCGGCGACGACACGATCGACTGGTACGTCCCCTTCGTGGCCGATGCCGAAGCCGGCTTCGGCGGCAATCTCAACGCCTTCGAGCTGATGAAGGCGATGATCGCCGAGGGGGTCGCCGCCGTCCACTACGAGGACCAGCTGTCCTCAGTCAAGAAGTGCGGCCATCTGGGCGGGAAGGTGCTCGTGCCGACGAGCGAGTTTATTTCAAAGCTCGTATCGGCGCGCCTAGCGGCTGATGTCTGCGGCGTGGACACGCTGCTGATCGCCCGCACCGACGCCAACAGCGCCACGCTGCTCACGAGCGACGTGGACGAGTACGACCGCGCTTTCTGCACCGGCGAGCGGACCTTCGAGGGGTTCTACTGCGTGCGGGACGGGGTCGACGCCGCGGTTCACCGGGCGCTGGCCTACGCTCCCTACTGCGATCTGCTGTGGTTCGAGACCGCCAAGCCCGACCTCGCCGAGGCGCAGCGGTTCGCCGAGCAGCTCCACAGCCGCTTCCCCGGGAAACTGCTCGCTTACAACTGCTCTCCCTCATTCAACTGGCGCAAGCACTTGAATGAGGCACAGTGCGCCTCGTTTCAGAAAGACCTGGGTGCGATGGGCTACAAGTTCCAGTTCGTCACCCTTTCGGGCTTCCACGCCCTCAACATGGCCACCTACGACCTGGCCCGGGCGTACAAAGAGCGCGGCATGGCGGCCTATGCTGACTTACAGACACAGGAGTTCGCCGCGCAAGCCGCTGGCTATGAGGCAGTTAAGCATCAGGAGTTCGTGGGGGTGGGGTATTTTGACGACGTCACGCAGGTCATCGCCGGCGGCCGCTCGTCCACAACGGCATTGGCTAACTCCACTGAGCAGGCCCAGTTCCACGAAAAAAGCGCGGTGGATGGGCAATTGGCCCGATAATTGCTTGAGCACCGGTCAGCGGACGTAGGGGAGGGATCTCGCCGGCAAAGGCGGTGTCACCAGGCGCCGCGCCGGCCGCCGGGTACTGTGCACGGACCCGGCACCTCCCCCGGACTTTCAAACGGTGGGACATACGAGGCGGCGGGGTGGCGTCATGACGGACCGGGAAAGCGCCTTCCCCGTTTGCCTCGATTCGCAACTCGAGGGACATAGAGGCAGCGCCGCAGCGCGCGACGCCTCGCTGCACGGGACGCGCCGGGGACTGCAAATCCCTGGCGCGTCGCATTTTCGCCTGCCCGTGATACGTCCCTCCCCGGGCGTGTGCCGTGCGCCACAGACTGGCACTGAGTTTGCGATAAGATTTGCGGGAGGTTAGCCGATCGTATCATGAATGCCGTCGGAATGGGAGCACTGGAGATGAGCGCCAAACACGCGGATGGCGTCTTGCGTACTGCCGAGCTGCTGCAGGAAGCGCGGCAGCACGAGCGCGCCGGTCGGATCCGCGAGGCGATCGATTGCTGCATGGCGGCCGTCGCCGAGGCGGCCTGGTGCGGTGCGTGGGCGGCGCAGGCGGTCGGCTTACGTCGCCTCGGCGTGCTGCATCATCAGCGCAACGAGCTCGCCGCCGCGCGCGAAACCTGCCGCACCTCCGTCGAAGTCGCGCTGCGCGCCGGTGAGCCGACGATCGCCGTCGAGGCGCTGCTGGCCCTCGGTAACTTCGAAGCGAGCCACGGCCATATCCAGGCGGCGCGGGATTGCTACCGCGAGGCGCTCGAGGCGCTGGGGGATGACCGCTCGCCGACGCGTGGGCGAATCGAATATCAGATGGAACAACTCAACAAGCAGACACAAGCAGCCTGATCGGCTGTCAGCTGTTAGCTATCAGCTATCAGCTTCTAACCAACAACACCCCATCAACAATCACCGCTCCAGCTTACAGCTGAAAGCTGATAGCGCCTGCTAGAGTCGATCCGGTGGCGCCACGGCGCTCGGAACCGCGACTTGCTCCGGCTCAGGAGTGAAGTCCTCGCCCGGATTGATGAATCGATCTCGCTCGAACCGGTATTGCTTGTCGTATAGCTGCCGGTAGCGGCCGCCGCGCGCGAGCAGATCCGCGTGCGTGCCGCGCTCGACGATTTCGCCGCTCTCCATTACGAGGATCTGGTCCGCGCTCTGGATCGTCGACAGCCGGTGCGCGATGACGAACGTGGTGCGGCCGCGCCGCAGCGAGCGCAGCCCGTCCTGAATGAAGCCTTCGCTCTCGGAGTCGAGACTCGATGTCGCTTCGTCGAGGATCAGGATGCGCGGATCGGCCACGATGGCCCGCGCGATCGCGACGCGCTGCCGCTCGCCCCCCGAGAGCTTCACCCCCCGCTCGCCCACGACCGTATCGAGCCCCAGTTCGAAGCGCGCCACGAACTGGTCGCAATGGGCGATTTTCGCCGCCGCCTCGACCTCGGCGCGGGTCGCGTGTGGACGCGCAAATCTGATGTTTTCGGTAATCGTGCCGTCGAACAGGAAGTTGTCCTGCAAAACTACCCCGAGCTGCGTGCGGAAATCGCGCAACGGCACGGTGGCGAGGTCACGCCCGTCGATCAGGACCTTGCCCGACTCCGGCCGATGGAACGTCATCACCAGTCCGATGACGGTGCTCTTCCCCGCCCCCGACGAGCCGACGAGCGCCGTAGTCGAGCCCGCCGGAGCACGGAAGGAAACGTGCTTCACGACGTCGACACCCGGCTTGTAGGCGAACGTGACGTCCTGGAATTCGATGTCGCCCCGGACGACGCCTAGCGGCGCACGATGCTCGTCCCCGGCGTCCTCCGTGACCTGCGCACGCAGGTCGAGGATGCGGTCGATCCCGGCGAACGCCTCCGTGATCTGCGTTCCGATCGACGCGATCTGTATCACCGGCATCGCCAGCATGCCGGTGAACAGCAGGTACATCACGAGGCCGCCGAGCGTCATCGACCCGTTGAGCACGGCGCTGCCCCCGACGAGTATCATGATCACGCCGATCGCGCCGATCACGACGCCGGAGAATGCCCCCACTCCTGAAATCCCGGTCATCGTCGCCGCGACGTTGCGAAACAGCTTGTTCACGCCCTTCGTAAAGACGAGCTGCTCGCCGCGCTCGGCGTGATAGGCCTTCACGATCCGGATGCCGCCCAACGTCTCGGCCAGGCGCCCGGTGACATCGGCGTAGATCTTGGAGCGCTCCCGGAACAGGGGCCGCAGCTTGGTGAAGGCGTACGCCATCCCGCCTCCGAACGCCCCCAGGGCCAGGATCGAGAACGCCGTCAGCCGCCAATTCAGATAGACCAGGATCCCCAGGGCGATCACGGCGGTGATCAACCCGCCGAACAGCTGGACGAGGCCCGTCCCCACGAGGTTGCGGATACCTTCGGCGTCGTTCATGACACGCGAGATCAGGACGCCGGTCTTCGTCGAGTCGTAGTAGCTCGTGGGCAGCCGCAGGACGTACTCCTGGACGTTGCGACGCATGTCGGTGATCGCTCGCTGAGCGGCCACGCCCAGTATCTGCGACAGCGCGAACGACGTGACCGCCTGCACCAGGGTAGCGGCCGCGACGGCCAACGCGATCCAGACGAGCAAATCGGGCTGCTTTTGGCCGATCACCCGGTCGATCACCATCTTGGACGAGGAGGGCAGCACCAGGCCCGTCAGCCGATTGACGACCAGCAGCGCCAGCCCCAGACTCAGCCGCCGGCGATGCGCCCACACCAGTTCCCGGGCCTCTTTCCAGGCCGCCGCACTGATGCCGCGTTTTTGCTTTTTCTCTTCAGCCATACCGGATGTTAGCTTAGGGGCGGACCGTCCGTCCACACCGTGAACGCCCGAGGAGCCGTGAAACGTTCCGCCGTGGTGACGCTCGTCGTGATCGCTGCGCTCGCCGGGCTCGCCATTTACAGCACGACCTCGCAAGCCAGCCACCGTTGCCAGGTCTGCGTCACCTACCACGGGCGCGGCAACTGCGCCACCGCGGCAGGCACGACCGAGCAGGATGCCAGGGAAGGCGCGCAGACGACGGCGTGCGGGCCGCTGGCTTCCGGGATGGACGAGTCGATCGCCTGTGGCCGGGTCCAGCCTGATTCCGTCCAGTGCCGTATCCGCTGACGGTCAAGTCGGGGCGCGCATGACCGGCTTTCTGCTGCCACGGGCGTCCCTGCCGGCTCGCGTCACCCTGACGGCCGGCAAGCCCCGAATGGGGACGATTTTCGTCGGGGCGCGGGTGCCCCAGCACGACGGCCCGGAGACGCCCCTGGAGATGCTCAACCGGCCCGAGACCTTCTTCCCGTTCCGCCCCAATGACGGCGAGATTCTCCTCGTGGCCAAGGGACAGACGGTAGCACTGACGATCGACCAGGGACCGATCATCGACCCGGACCGGCTATCGGCCGCCAAGCAGGTCGAGCTGGAGCTGGTGTTCGCCAACGGGTCCACCATGTTCGGGCGGGCGGCGGTCGAGCTGCCGGAGCAGCATTCCCGGGCGCTCGACTATCTCAACTCCACCAGCGCTCCGTTTTTCGAGCTATCCACCGACGAGAGTATCCACTACGTGAACCGCGCGCATGTGCTGTTCGCGCGACCGCGGGACTGACCCGTGGCTACGCGCCTCGATCCCTTTGTCGATGTCCTGCTGCGCGAGCAGGGGGACCAGCTGTACCTGCTGCCGGACGAGCCGGTGACCATCGTGAAGGGCGGCAAGCCCCGTAAGGTGAGCAAGCAGCCGCTCACCGACGCGCACATCTACGCACTCCTGACCGAAGTGGCGCCGTCCGATGCCGCCGACAAGATCGACAAGCGCGCCGAGACGGAGTTCGACTACGTCGCCGACCGCGGGCTCGTCAAGGTGCGCATCGTGCCGGAAACGGGGCGTCTGACCGCCGTCATCTCCCCCGCGCGGCGTTCCGGCGCGGACCCCGAGCCCGAGCCGCCTCCAACCCCGAGTGTCACGGCGGCAGCCGGCCAGCCCCGCCCCGCGGCCGGCGCGGCCCAGCGCCCCTCCGGCGTCAAATCCGTGGGACCGCCGCCCCGGCCCCCGCGCCCGTCCGCCATCGCCGCCGCGCCCCTGCTCGAGGCACCGGACCCGCCCGCCGCCGTCGAGCCCGTCGCGCGCAGCGGCGGGTTGCCGGCCGAGTTCGCCGAGGATCAGTACCAGGCGGCCGAAAAGCGGCTCGGCGTGCTGCTCAAGGAGCTGGTGCAGAGCGCTTCTTCGGACCTGCATCTGCGCGTCGGTGAGCCGCCGCTGTTCCGCACCCATGGGGAAATCGCGCGCCAGAAGGGCGCGGCGCTCACCGCCGACCAGCTGGCGCTGACGCTGCTGGCGATCATGCCGGAGCGCAATCGCGGCGAATGGAAAGAGACGGGCGACTCGGATTTTGCCTACGAGATCGAGGGATTGGCGCGCTTCCGCGTCAACGCCGCCCGCGACCGCAAGGGTCCCGTAGCGGTGTTCCGGGTCATTCCGGCGAAGGTCGTGACCGTCGAGGAGATGGGGCTCGGCAAGGAGATCACGCAGCTCGCGTTCCTCAACAAGGGGCTGGTGCTCGTCTCCGGGCCCACGGGATCGGGCAAATCGACGACACTGTGCGCCCTGATCGACCTCATCAACCGCGAGCGCACCGACCACATCGTCACGATCGAAGACCCGATCGAGTTCGTGCACGAGAACAAGCGCTGCCTCATCACGCAGCGCCAGGTGCACCTGCACACCGAGAGCTTCAAGACGGCGCTGCGGGCGGCGCTGCGGGAGGATCCCGACATCGTGCTCGTCGGTGAGATGCGCGACCTCGAGACGATCGCGATCGCGATCGAGACGGCCGAAACGGGCCACCTCGTCTTCGGCACCCTCCATACGACGACCGCCGCTTCCACCGTCGACCGCATCATCGACCAGTTCCCCGCCGACCGCCAGGCGCAGATCCGCGTGATGCTGTCGGAGTCGCTCAAGGGCGTCATCAGTCAGACGCTGTGCAAGAAGATCGGCGGCGGCCGCGTCGCCGCGCGCGAAGTACTGCTGGCGACGCCGGCGGTCTCGAACCTGATTCGCGAAGGCAAGACGTTCCAGATTCCGTCGATCATCCAGACGAGCCGCAAGATCGGGATGATCACGCTCAACGACTGCCTGCTCGAGCTGGTGGAGAAGAAGCAGATCACGCCCGACGAGGCGTACCTCAAGGCGATCGAGAAGACGATGATGCTGCAGGCGCTGAAGACGCGGGGCCATGCCGTCACCATGGCCACCGCGGGGAGTCAGTGAATTACGGAATGATGTCGAACGACGTGCTCGTGACGGTGCTGAGACCGGCCGAGGAGGCGCTCAGCACGTAGCCGCTCGCCGCGTTGTTGATCGTGAGATCGGAAAAGTTCGCCACCCCGGATACCAGCACGACCGTCGTCGTTCCCGAGAGGGTCGCGAAGCCAGGGTTGGTGCTCAGGGCCAGCGTGACTCCACCCGAGAACGTCGTGATGACGTTCCCCAGAGTGTCTTCCACGGCCACCTGCACCGCAGGCGTGATGAAGGCGCCAACGTGAGCGGTCGATGGCTCAGCGACAAACACCAGCCGTTGTGCGCCACCTCCACCGCCACCTACGCCGACGATGTGCTGGAGCTGGGAATTGGGACATCCCACAGTCGCCAGTGCGCCGACGCCGATCAAAGCCCAGGTCCCGAATCGCATGCGTCTCCCTTCCCGATTGTGGTCCGGAGCCCTACCTTGGGACGTCCCAATTAGTT
>DATFSB010000517.1:0-3631 GCA_035262825.1 Gemmatimonadales bacterium
GATCAGAAGCAGCGCTGCGCCGGCTTCGAAGCCGATGCGCCCCTTGATGCCGAGCGCCGTCTCGCCGAGGTGGGTGTTGCGGCCGATGCCGTACTCCCGGGTCAGCGCGCCGACGCGCTCGACGAGCGCGGGGCCGGGAAGTGCGGTCCCGTCGAGCGAGACCGGTAACCCTGCCTTCCAGCCGAGGACGATCTCTTCCGGCGCGGGCGCCCCAGCGGGTGGCTCGAGCAGCTCGGCAGGCGGTCCCGCCCATGGGTCATGGGTCCAGCCGCCGCCCCAGGTCGTGCCCCAGAGTCCCGCGTTCACAGAGTAGGCGCCCGCAGCTTTCGGCACCGGGAGTTTGCGCTCTTCGAGCCAGGCGATCGCCTGCGGGCGGGAGAGCGTCGCGTCGCGTACGGGTGTGAGGATCGCGAGATCCGGAGCCAGCACCCGCAGCGCCACATCGAAGCGGATCTGGTCGTTGCCGGCGCCGGTCGAGCCGTGGGCGACGGCGCCGGCGCCGATGTGACGCGCCACCTCGACCAGCGAGATCGCCTGCTGCGTCCGCTCGGCGGCGACGGAGAGGGGGTAGACCTCACCGCGCAGCACGTTGCCCTGGATGAGGAAGCGCACGAAGCGATCGAACACGGCGGTGCGCGCATCGATCGCGTGGTGTTGCAGGGCGCCGCACGCCTTGGCCTGGGCTTCGATCGCGCGGCGCTCGGTATCCGAGGCTGCGCCGGTATCGACCCAGACGGAATGCACCGTCCAACCGTCGGCTTTCAGCCAGGCGACGCAGTAAGAGGTGTCCAGGCCGCCAGAAAAGGCGAGAGCGACGAGTCTAGGGTTATTCTGCATAATGCATAAACATTCACTAAATACACTGCTGACGCAAGGGGTTCCGACCGGGGGGACGCCGGTTGCTGGTTGTGGAGAAGGAAGGGAGTTGCGGTCAGCCGACGCTTCGCAGGCGCTTCTCTAGCTCTTCGATGGCTCGTACCAATTCGTCAGCTTCCTTTTGCGTCACCTTCAACTTTCCGGCATCCACGTCGAACGCGAGTAACTGTAAGTTCTCCGCCGCCCGTCGCAGTCGAAAACGGTCGAGATATTCCTGGGAGTTCGAGCTGTTCTGAGCCATCAGGACGGTCCAGATGCGGAGCCGGAGGTCGTCGAGGGCGGTTTTCACTTCCTCTAGTCCCGCCGTCGGGACCGCCTCCAAGGCGCCGAGTTGGCGCTCGAATGCCGTCACGGCAACTTGCAGGTTGCCGATCGCAGTCAATCGGTCGGTCAACTCTTCCAAAGCCTCGGCATCAACCGGAGCAGCGAAACCCCGGCGACGACGAACACCGCCGTCCAGAAGATCGCGAGCGACGTCCTCCCATACAGGAAGCTCCCCACGCCGAAGAGCGCTGAATAGATGAAGAGGACTCCGCACACCCAGCCCAGCAGCTGCAGCGGCAGGCTGTCCGGCGACGGCTCCACCTTGGCTTCGGCGCGGATAGCGGCCCATCCCGGGCCTGCCGGCCGGACGAGTTTGTAGAATGCCAGCAACGTCGGCCGATCGGTCGGCGTGGTCAGGTACGCGACCGACACCCATACGATCGTCGTGATGAGGATCGTGATGATCAGCGACCAGTGCGCAGGAACCGCGTGGCCCGTCTTGTCCGCGATCTGGAATCCGACCGCCACGATGAACGAGCTCGCCATCGCGGCCACTTCACTCCAGGCGTTCACGCGCCACCAGAACCAGCGCAGCAGGTAAATCAGCCCCGTGCCCGCGCCGACGGAGAGAATCAGCGTGAACGCGCCGGCCGCGGTGCTGAGCGCGTACGTCGTCAGCGCGGCGGTGACCATGAGCCCCGCTGTCACGAGGCGTCCCATCAGCACGTAGTGCTTTTCGGTCGCCTCGCGGTTCAGGAAGCGCCGGTAGAAATCGTGCACCAGGTAGGAAGTGCCCCAGTTCAGGTGCGTCTCGATCGTCGAGCGGTACGCCGCCAGCATCCCCGCGAGCATCAGGCCGATGAACGGCGTCGGGAGGAACTTGAGCATCGCCGGGTAAGCGATGTCGTTCCCGATCAGCTTTGGATCGACATTCGGGAACGCGCGCGCGATGTCGGCGAGTTGCGGGAACACGAGCGTCGACGCCAGGGCCACGATCACCCAGGGCCAGGGCCGCAGGGCGTAGTGCATGATGTTGAACAGCAGCGTTCCCCCCACCGCGTCCTTCTCGGTGCGGGAGGCCAGCATACGCTGCGCGATGTAGCTCCCGCCGCCAGGCTCGGCGCCCGGATACCACACCGACCACCATTGAACGGTGAGCGGGATGATGAACACCGACAACGCCACCGACCAGTTGGAGAAGTCGGGGAGGAAGTTCAGGACCTTGGGATTCACCCGGGCGAACAGCCCCGACAGGTGGCCGACCTCGGGTTGCTGCAGCGCGAAATACGCGGCGGCGAACGCGCCCGTCATCGTGACGGAAAACTGGATCGAATCGGTGACCAGCACGCCCCACAGCCCCGAGACCGACGCGAAGAAGATCGTGATCACCGACGCAAAGATCAGCGTGCGGTACATCGGCCAACCCAGCAGGATGTTGGCGATCTTCGCGGCGGCGAGATTGACCGTCGCCATGATGAAGCAGTTGAAGAACAACCCGAGGTAGAGGGCGCGAAAGCCGCGCACGAACGTCGCCGCGCGCCCCGAGTAGCGGATCTCGTAGAACTCGAGGTCCGTCAGGACCCCGGAGCGGCGCCACATCTTGGCATAAAAAAAGACCGTCGCCATCCCGGTCAGGAGGAATGCCCACCACAGCCAGTTCTCGGCGACGCCCTGGTCGCGCACGAAGTTGGTGACCAGGTTCGGCGTGTCGGTACTGAACGTCGTCGCGACCATCGAGATGCCGACGAGCCACCACGGGGCGGCGCGTCCCGACGTGAAGAACTCGGTCGTGTTCTTGCTGGCCCTGCGCCAGAAGAACAGCGCCGGCAGGAACGAGATGATGATCGACAGCGTGATGACGACGAGGTCCGCGGTATTGAGGTGCATGGGGCGGCTAAGATACGGCCCGTACGCTACATTCGCACCCATGCCACGACACCTGCTGCTCCTCACCGGCCTCGTGCCGGCCCTCGCCGCCGCCGCCCAGACGCCGGCCACCCCGCCCCTGATGCCGATGCCGCGCTCGGTCGACGTGGGGCAGGGCCGCTTGCGGATCGATTCGGGATTCAGCGTCGCCGTGACGGGCTTCGTGGACGCCCGGCTGTCCCGCGCCGTCAAGCGCACCATCGGCCGCCTCGCGCGCCGCACTGGGATCACCCTCGCCGATTCGAGCACGACCGACACTGCCACGGCGCGGCTCGTGATTCAGGCCCAGGGCGGTGGCGAGGCGATCCAGACGGAAAACGAAGACGAGTCCTACACCTTGGAGGTGACGTCCGGGCGTGCTGCTCTCCGGGCAGCGACGGTGGTGGGAGTGCTGCGCGGCGTCGAGACGCTGTTGCAGCTCGTCAGCGCCGACAGCGCGGGGTTTTTCATCCCCGCCGTCCGCATCGCCGACGCGCCGCGCTTTCCCTGGCGCGGTCTCCTGGTTGACGCCGGCCGGCACTTCGAGCCGGTCGAGGTCATCAAGCGCACGCTCGACGGCATGGCC
>DATFSB010000518.1:0-4964 GCA_035262825.1 Gemmatimonadales bacterium
GCGAGCCTGATCCGTTCGGTCGCATCGCTCTCGCTGCAGAGTCCGCACACCGGGATCATGATCTACGATTCGACGGTGCAGCGCATCCCACACGGGGCGCTCTCGGTCGAGGACGCCGCGCTGCTGCACCGCATGCAGGACCGCGGCGAGCATCCGACGCTGCACCTCGCGATGAGCGCCCGCAAACTGCCGGACGCGCCGTCGCGCAACGTTGTCGCCGAAGTGGTGGGGCGCGAACACCCGGAGGAGGTCGTTGTCCTTGGTGGCCACATCGATTCCTGGGACGTGGGCGAAGGAGCGATGGACGACGCCGGCGGCGCGGTCGCGTCGTGGGAGGCGGTGCGTTTGTTGCAACGGCTCGGCCTGCACCCGCGACGCACGGTGCGGGTGGTGCTGTGGACGAGCGAGGAGTTCGGTGGCATTGGCGGGCGCGCCTATCGCGACACGCACCGCGCCGACGAGCCACGCCACGTCGCGGCGATGGAATCGGACAACGGCGTCTTCCGGCCGCGCGGCGTACGGTTTACCGGGTCCGATTCGGCGCGCGCCCTCGTGCGACAGATCGGCGCGCTCCTGAAAGAGATCGGTGCCGACAGCGTCACCCCGAATGCCGGCGAGACCGATATCGCGCCGCTCGTCGCGGACAGCGTGCCGGGGTTCGGGCTCGACGTGGATGCATCGAAGTACTTCCGCTACCACCACTCGGATGCCGATACGCCGGACAAGCTCGACCCCGCCGAGGTCGCGCGTTGTGTGGCGACGCTCGCGGTCTACGCATACGTGATTGCCGACATGCCGGACCCGTTGCCGCGCTAGGCGGCTCCCGTCCAGGCCTTCCCCTCACGAGGCGGGAGCAGCGTCGCCTTCAGCACGTCGCGGTTCAGCTGGGCAATGAAGTCCAACGAGATTTCCTTCGGGCACGCATGGCTGCATTCGCCGTGGTTGGTGCAGGCGCCGAATCCCGCCGCGTCCATCGCATCGACCATCCGCACGACGCGCTCGTAGCGCTCCGGCTGGCCCTGGGGAAGGGCGCCGAGGTGGCTGACTTTCGCCGCGACGAACAGCGTGGCGCTCGCGTTGGGGCAGGCGGCGACACAGGCACCGCACCCGATGCACGCCGCCGCGTCCATGGCGCGGTCGGCGTCGCGCTTGGGGACGAGCAGCGCGTTGGCATCGGGAGCGCTCCCCGTGCGCGCCGTGATGAACCCACCGGCCTGCACGATGCGGTCGAAGGCGCTGCGATCGACGACCAGATCCTTGACGACGGGAAATGCGCTGGCGCGCCACGGCTCGATCCATAGGGCGTCGCCGTCCGAGAAATGGCGCAGGTGCAGCTGGCACGCGGTCGTGGCGCGCTGCGGGCCATGGGGCCGGCCGTTGATGACGACGCCGCAGCTGCCGCAGATCCCCTCGCGGCAATCGTGGTCGAACGCGATCGGCTCTTCCTTGATCGCGATCAGGCGCTCGTTCAGCACGTCGAGCAGCTCGAGGAACGACATGTCGGGCGACACGTCGTCGGTCTCGTACCGCACGAACCGCCCCTCGGCCGAGGGCCCCGCCTGACGCCAGACGTGCAGGGTCAGACGCATCACTTATAGCTCCGCTGCGCGAGGTGGACGTATTCGAAGCCGAGCGGCTCCTGATGGGCGACGGGGGCGGTGTCGGGGCCCGTCCACTCCCAGGCCGCGACGTAGGAGAACCGGGCGTCGTCGCGCTGCGCCTCGCCGTCGGGGGTCTGGTACTCCTCGCGGAAATGGGCGCCGCACGATTCCTCACGCTGCAGCGCGTCCAGGCACATCAGCTCGGCGAATTCCATGAAGTCGGCCACACGCCCGGCGCGCTCCAGCGACTGGTTGAGATCCTCGCCCTTGCCGCCGACGTAGACCTCCTTCCAGAAGCGCTCGCGCAGCCGCCGCACCCGCTGCAGGGCGTCTTCGAGGCCCGCCCTAGTGCGCGACATCCCGCAGTGCTCCCACATCAGCGTTCCCAGCTCCCGGTGCAGGGCATCGACGCTCTGCGTGCCCTGCACGGCGAGCAGCCGCCGGGTGCGCTCCCGCACATCGTCTTCGACCTGACGAAACGCCGCGTGCGACGCGTCCACCGGCGCCAGCCTGGCCTGGGCGAGGTAGTCGCCGATCGTGTTGGGGAGGATGAAGTATCCGTCGGCGAGGCCCTGCATCAGCGCCGACGCGCCGAGCCGGTTGGCGCCGTGATCGGAGAAATTCGCCTCACCGATGACGTGCAGGCCGGGGAGGTTGGACATCAGGTTGTAGTCGACCCACAGTCCACCCATCGTGTAATGCGGGGCTGGGTAGATCCGCATCGGCACGTCGTAGGGGTTCTCTCCCGTGATGCGCTCGTACATCTCGAACAGGTTGCCGTAGCGCTCCGCGATCCCGGATTTGCCGAGGCGCGCGATGGCGTCGCTGAAGTCGAGGTAAACGCCATGCCCGCCGGAGACGACGCTGTACCCGTCGTCGCACATGTCCTTGGCGCGGCGTGACGCAATGTCGCGCGCCACCAGGTTGCCGAAGCTCGGGTAGAGGCGCTCGAGATAGTAGTCGCGCTCGAGCGCGGGAATGTCCCTGGGCCGGCGCGCGTCGCCCTTCTGCTTCGAGACCCAGATGCGGCCGTCGTTGCGCAACGACTCACTCATCAGGGTCAGCTTCGATTGATGGGCGCCGTGCGCCGGAATGCAGGTGGGGTGGATCTGCGTGAAGCACGGATTGGCGAACAACGCTCCGCGCTTCGCCGCCCGCCAGGTCGCCGTGACGTTGCACCCTTTGGCGTTGGTCGAAAGGAAATACACGTTGGAGTAGCCGCCGGTGGCGAGCACGACGGCGTGCGCCGCATGCGAGCTGATCGCTCCCGTCACGAGGTCGCGCACCACGATGCCGCGGGCCCGGCCGTCGATCACGACGAGGTCGAGCATCTCGGTGCGCGGGTACATCTTCACCTGGCCGAGACCGATCTGGCGCGACAGCGCCTGATAGGCACCGAGTAGCAGCTGCTGCCCGGTCTGGCCGCGCGCGTAAAAGGTGCGCGAGACCTGGGCCCCGCCGAAGGAGCGGTTGGCGAGGAGGCCGCCGTATTCACGCGCGAACGGGACGCCCTGCGCGACGCATTGATCGATGATCTGCACGCTGATTTGCGCCAGCCTGTAGACGTTGGCCTCGCGGGAGCGGAAATCGCCGCCCTTCACGGTGTCGTAGAAGAGGCGCCACACCGAGTCGCCGTCGTTGGGATAGTTCTTGGCGGCGTTGATCCCGCCCTGCGCCGCGATGGAATGAGCGCGCCGCGGCGAGTCCTGGAAGCAGAAGCACGACACGTGGTAGCCCAGCTCGGCGAGGGAAGCCGCCGCCGACGCCCCGGCCAGCCCACTCCCGACCACGATGATGTCGAAACGCCGCTTGTTGGCGGGGTTCACGAGCTTCATCTCGAAGCGGTGGCGCTCCCACTTGTCCTGCATCGGACCCTCGGGGACACGGGAGCGCAGCTCGCCGATCATCGCACCGCTCCCGCGAGCACGGCGAGCGGAATCGCCACGAACCCGGCCGCGACCACGACACTGAAGCCCAGCGCGAGGCGCCGTCGCCAGGCGTTGTAGCGCGGGTGATTGAGCCCCAGCGTCTGGCAGCCGCTCTCGATGCCGTGGTAGAGGTGCAGGCAGAGCGCGCCCATCGCCACGATGTACCCCAGCGTAACCGGCGCCCGGGTGAAGGACGCCACCACGTTGTGATAGGGATCGCCGGGCACGAATGACGGATTCAGGCGACCGAATGTCAGATCGAGGAGGTGGTAGATCACGAACAGCAGGATGATCACGGCGCCCCAGCGCACCGTGCGGGCGGCGTAGCTGGTGTGGACGAGGCGCAATTCATGGTAGCCGACCGGGCGGGCGGCCCAGCTTGCCCGCGTGACCGCCCAGGCGGCTGCGATATGCAAGGCGACGGCCAACAGCAGGATGATCCGGGCGATCCACAGCAGCTGCCCGCGCCCGAACAGCGGCGCCCCAACCGTGCGCAGCCATTCGGCGTATGCATCGAAGTGTTCGGCGCCCAGGAACACCTTGAGATTGCCCAGCATGTGGAACAACACGAACCCGAGGAGGACGACGCCGCTCGTCGCCATGACGACCTTCTTGCCGATGAGCGTGTGCGTGAGGGCAGTCACGCGCGACATCACGGGCTCCGGGAGGGATGGAGTTCGGCCCGGATGATACATTGGACGCGCAGCGCGTGCCAACTCCAACGGGAGCGAGACTATGGCGATTTCAACGGCGATGATCGCGTCCACCACTTTCGAGGTGCAGGGGCGCCGCATTCGTGAGTACAAGGGAATGGTGCGGGGCATCATCGTCCGCGCCCCGACGATCAGTCAGGGACTACTCGGCGGGTTGAAATCGATCGTCGGCGGGCAGATCGGCGCGTACACCGAGATGTGCGAGCAAGCCCGGTCCACCGCGTTCGACCGGATGATCGAGCATGCCCGCGAGATGGGGGCCAACGGGGTGGTCGGTGTCCGCTACGACGCCTCGGAGGTGGGCGGCAAGTCGGCGGCCACCGAAGTGCTGTGCTACGGCACGGCGGTCGTGCTGGAATAGCATGCGGCCATCGGTCGTCGTCGTCGGGGCAGGATTCGGCGGGCTGCACGCCACGCGGGCACTACGGCGGGCGCCCGTAGATGTGCTGCTCGTCGACCGGCACAACTACCATCTGTTTCAGCCGCTGCTCTACCAGGTCGCGACCGCGGGACTCGAGCCGGAAGAGATCGCCAAGCCGGTGCGTGCGGTGCTGCGCGGGCAGCGCAATTTCGACTTTCGGCTCGCCCGCGTGAGCGGCGTCGATTTCGCGGCCCGCCGGCTCGCGACCGACGACGGGCCGATCGGCTACGACTACCTGGTCCTCGCGACGGGGGCGGCGGCGAATTTCTTCGGCCTGAAGGGGGTCGAGCAGTTCGGTCTC
>DATFSB010000519.1:0-3416 GCA_035262825.1 Gemmatimonadales bacterium
GCCGAGAACCCCTCGGCGAGGACGATGTCGGCGCCGTCGAGGTAGCGCCGCGCCAGGGACATCGGATCGCCATCGCGATCGGTGCGCTCGAACAGCACGCGCTCCCCCGGCGCTTCGAGCAGCACGCGCTCGGCCTTTCCCTCGTTCCAGTGGCGCCAGGTGTCCTTGCCGCGCTGATCCATATCGGCGGCGTGCGTGCCGTGCTTCAGCGTCATCACGCGGAGCTTGCGGCGCATCTCGGTCGCGAGCGCCACGATCAGCGTCGTCTTGCCGGCGTCTTTCTTGCCGATGATCGAGATTATCCGCGTTGCCGCCACAGCCTCTCCGCGCGTTCCAGGTCGGCCGGATCGTTGACGTTACAAAACAGCGTCCCCGGGTCGCCGACCGCCCGTACCCGGTCGAGCGATAGTGTACCCACCCGGACGGAGTCGTGGAAGGAGATCATACGCAGGTCGCCCCGGGCGAAGGCCCGCTCGATCGGGGCGCGGCAGGCGGGGCTGTAAACGGCGCACAACGGCTCCACGGCGCCGCTGCCGTGTCCCTGGGCGCCGCTTTCCGGCAGATACGCGTCCCAAGCGCCGGATCCCCGGGCGAGCAGCTCGAGCAGGGCACGCTCGAGAAACGGCATATCCCAGGCCACGACGAGCACGGGGCCCCGCCCGGAGGCGATGGCGGTGTAGACGCCGCCGAGACTGCCCAGACCGGGGCGGAGATCGGGAACGCAGCGGAGGTCGGGCCGCCATGCCGGCGCGTCGCTCGCGTTGGCGACGAGCAGCGGCGGCGCCCCGAGGGCGGCGGTGACTACGTCGACGACCCGGTCGAGCACGCGGCGGCCGCCGACCTCGAACAGACCTTTGGGTCGGCCGTCGAACCGGGTGGCGGCGCCGCCCGCCAGGACGGCCCCGCGCACGTCAATAGCGACGGCCGCGTTTCCCACCCAGGACGATGTCTACGCCGAAGGTGAAGATCGCATTCGAGAAGAAGCGCGTGGTGCTCGGCGCTGTTGCCAGGCGGTCAGCGGGTCCGGTGAGTCGAGCGAGCTGTATATAAGCATCGGTGCCCGCGAACCAGAATTGGTACCCCGCCCCGAGGGATATACTGAACCCTGCGCCAAACCGCATCACCCATGTGCTACCTCTCGGATTCTCATCTTTGATCACGACGCGTATGCCGTTGGCATCTGCACCTTCGAGGTAGATCGTAGAACTCGTGATGTTCGCGAGCCCGCCGCTGAGAAAAGTGAATGGCGAGATCGCCTGCCGGGGCGCGAATCGGACGACCGCGCCTATGCCCAACTCGAAAAGATGCAGCGGCTGAGATTGGCTCTGAATGTTGGCGCACAACAACTCGTTGTCGTGGCGCATCCCCAGCTGGAAAAACGACGTACCGGCGCATGAGGTTGTCAGGCCGAGGCTCTGATAGGACAAGTGTGTTTGGACGCCCAACATGCTGGTGGGGAAGAAGAGGATCGCCGCTCCGAAGGTCAGTCCGGTAGTCAGAGAACGGCTCAAACTCACCGTGTCGTAGACCGGTGAGAGTTCAGTTCCCGGAACCAGGATCGGCTGCCGGGCGATGGTCCACAATGTCGGCTCGCTCGCCGAGCTCCCCGCCATCACGCGGATACTGATGATTGCTTCTCCACCCCGCTGAGCAAGCACCGGTGCGGCGCTCGAGAGAATCATCACGAATGCCAGACAGGGACACCTCGGAGACACACAACCCTCTAGTAGCGGCGCCCGCGCTTCTGCTCGAGCACGACGTCCAGCCCGAATCGTAGCGACAGCCGGTGCAGCACCTCCGTCGACCGCGGCGCCTGCGCCAGATCGTTGGCGGGGCCGATCAGCCGCTGCAACGGGAGCAAGGCATCCTGCACCTCGAGGCGGAACTGGTAGCCGGGCCCGAGTTTCTCGGTGAACCCCGCCGCGAATTGTCCTGAGATGCCGACGCTCTTCGGATGGGGATCGACCACCACCGCGCGAGACTCGAGGTTGCCGTTCTGGACGAAGGCGCCCGAGAGGTCGGTGGTGCTCGTGGAGTAGCTCGTGATGCCCACGCCGGCGCGCACGTAGGGGCTGAAGGAGCCGCGCGGGGCCGCGCGGACCACGACGCCACCCATCACGGAGATGATGCTGGTCGAGAGCGACGCTCCGCTGATGTTGAGACACAGCTGCCCGTTGCGGGAGCCGTACACCGGATCGGCGCCCGGATCGGCGACGGAGTCGACGCGAGTGCAGGTATCGTCGAGCGGCATGCCGATGTAGAGGACCTCGAGCGACAGTCCCACGTGAGGCCCGCGGAACAGCGTGCCCATCACGCCGGCGACGATACCGGGCGTGACGTCGCGCGTCACCCGCAGGGTGTCGTACGTGTTGCTGCAGGACTGTCCCAGCAGCACACACAGCGGCTGGCGCTCGATGTCCCACAGGGAGCTGCTGTTGGACACGCCACCCATGATGCTGAGAATCAGCGTCGGTTGCGGGGCGGTTTGTTGCGCGGCGGCGGAGGTTGTCGCGGCCAGCAGCGCGAGGACAGACCAGGCTGATTTCATTCGGCCTCGGATTGTAGGGAGACGAGTCGGCCGTGCTCCACGGCCAGACAACGGTCCATCACGACCGGGATGCCGGCGGCGCGCGCGCGCGCGGCGGCCACGTCATCCTGGACTCCTTCCTGCAGCCAGATGAGGCGGGGCGCGAGCGGGATCGCTTCCTGCACCAGCTCGAGCACGTGCTCGCTGCGGCGGAACACATCCACGACGTCGATGGTGTGGTCGCGGGCGGCCGCGGTGAGGGTCGGGTACGCCTGCTCCCCCAGCACGGCGGTGGCGAATGGATTGACGGGAATGACGCGGTAACCCGCGCGCTGGAGATAGCCCGCCACGGAGTGACTGGGCCGGCCCGGATTCGGCGACAGACCCACGACGGCCACGGTGCGCGCATCGCGCAGCAGGGCCGCGAGCGCGGCGTCAGGGCTCGCCGAAATACTCCGAGTAGAGATGCGGCCCCTCCTGGATGCGGATGCGATGCAGCATCACCCCGGGCGGGAGCGCCCCCGCCAGGCGTTCCCAGAGATACACCGACAGCGCTTCCCCGGTCGCGAGCCGGGCGCCGGAGGCGAACTCCGGGATGTCGACGTTGAGGTGCTTCCCATCGAACCGCTGGCGGATCTCGCGCGCCAGCAGCGCATCGAGCTGCTCCAGATTCACGACGCCGCCGCGCGCGGCATCGAGCGCGCCCTTCACCGTCACGCGGCACTGGTACTCGTGCGGGTGATCGTCCGCGGCCCGGGCGAACGTCGCCCGGTTCTGCTCCGCCGTCCAGTCGGCCCGCGCGATGCGGTGCGTCGCCCGAAACCCCACGATGCGGGTCAGGTAGGCGACGGGCATGTCGCTAAAACGCCCACGCCAGGCCGAATGTCCC
>DATFSB010000520.1:0-4318 GCA_035262825.1 Gemmatimonadales bacterium
CCCTGGTTGATGCCGCTGATCATCGCCGCGATCACCATCACGACCATGACGCCGATCGCCACGCCGAGGATCGTGAGCGCGGCGCGGGCCTTGTTGGCGCGCAGCGAGTCGAGCGCGATGCCGACGCCCTCGAGTACCGGCGTCATGTCTCCTGCCGCAGCGCGGCGATCGGATCGAGCCGCGATGCCCGACTCGCCGGGTACACCCCGGCGAGGATGCCGACGCCGGCCCCCAGCAGCACCCCGACGACGATCGACCACGGCGCGACGGCCACGGGCAGCGGCGAGATCGCCGCCACGAGCTTCGCGAGGCCGAGCCCCGTCGCCACCCCGGCCGCCGCGCCGACGGTGGCGAGCGTCGTCGCTTCGACGAGGAACTGCCGCAGGATGTCGCGGCGCCGGGCGCCGAGCGACTTGCGGATTCCGATCTCGCGCGTGCGCTCGCTCACCGCCATCAGCATGATGTTCATGATCACGATGCCGCCCACCACGAGCGACACCCCGACGAGTCCCGGCAGCGCGAGGAACAGGATGCGGCTGATTTTGCCCCAGAAATCCAGTACCTCGTCCGCCGTCTCGAGGGCGAAGTCATCGTCCGCCCGCGGGCGCAGGTGGTGGCGGCTGCGCATGATGCCCTCCGCCTCCGCGAGCGCCACGCGCATCTCGTCCTGGGAGTTGGCCTTCACCGCCAGCGCGTCCACCACATGCGGGGCGTTGACGTAGCGCTTCAGGTCCGACGTCGCCGGAACCACGGCGAACTTGTCGAGCGACAGCCCGAACAGATTGCCCTGCTTCTCGACCACGCCGATGATGCGGTAGGGAATCGAGAACAGCTTGACCTCGCGGCCCACGGGATCGACGCCGCTGAACAGCTTGTCCGCCAGCTCCCACCCGATCACCGCGACCGGAGCGCCGGCTTCCACCTCCTGCGCGGTGAACGGCCGTCCGTGCGCGATGGTGAGCGAGCGGATCGAGAAGTAATGCTCCGTCACGGCGCTGACCGACACCCCGGTCACGTGCTTCGCGCCCGCGAACAGCGTGGTGAAGGTGGTCGATTCCCAGGCGGTCGTGACCGCGACCGTGAGCCCCCGGGCGACCGCCGTCGCGTCGTCGTAGGTGATGTGCGGCCGGCGCCGCCACACGCGCCAGGTGCTGTCGGTGACGTTGCCGAGCTGCACGTCGGGGAATTGCCGCAGCCGGAACGTATTGATGCCGAGGATGGTGCCGGCGAAGCGGTCGGTCATGTAGCGGTTCATCCCCTGCACCACGGAGACGACGGCGATCAGGAACATGACGCCGATGAACACGCCGATAATGGAGAAGGTGCTCTTGAGCCTCTGGGCGCGGAGCGTCTGCAGCGCGAGGCGGATGGCCTCGAAGAAGGGCATGGGGCGAGCCCTAATTGCGGATTGCGGATTTGGGATTGCGGATTGTCAGTGAGAGTCCGAGTACTCGATCCTCTCCCTGAATTCCGCAATCCGCATTCCGCAATCCGCAATGACTATTCGTAACGCAGTGCTTCCACCGGATCCAGCCGCGCCGCCCTGCTCGCCGGATAAATCCCGAACAGCACCCCCGTGAACGCCGCCATCAACAGCGCGACGACGACGGAGCCCACCGGCACGTGGGCGGGGAAGTGCAGCCCGACCTTGAGCAGGAAGGAGATCAGGCCGCCGGCGATCATGCCGCACACGCCTCCGGCGAGCGTGAGCGTCGCCGCCTCGACGAGGAACTGCCACAGGATCTCGTGCCGCGTGGCACCGAGCGCCTTGCGCACGCCGATCTCGCGCGTGCGCTCGGTGACCGAGATCATCATGATCGCGACCACGCCGACCCCGCCCACCATCAACCCGGCCATCGACAGGACGACCATCAGGATCCGCATCATCGCCGTCATCTTGCCGATGTCGGCGAGATACTGCTCCTGCGACACGACGGCGAAATTGTTCGGCTGTCCCGGCCGCAGGCCGCGTGCGATGCGCAGCGCCTCGGTGACGTCTTCCATGGCCTGCTGCGTCGAGGCGTTCGCGGTCGGCCCGACCAGCAAGTCCATCCACCCCTTCCAGTAGTTGATGTACTTCACCAGCGCGCCGTGCGGGATGAACACTTCGAACCCGTCGTCCCCACCGAACAGCTGGGGCGGCGGATTGAACACGCCGATCACCTGGTACGGCATTGTCCCGATCTTGATCGTGCGGTCCAGCGGGTTGAGCCCGGAGAACATCCACTCGGACAGCTTCTGGTTGATCACGACCACCTGCGCGCCCGCTTCGTCTTCCGCCGGGGTGTAGGAGCGGCCCGGGAAGACGTCGCCGCCACCGACGTTGACCCAGTCCGCGCTGCGGCCATGGACGCTCACCGACGACGTGCGGCGATCGCCATACGACACTTCGACTCCGCCCGTCCCCTCGTCGAGCGCCACAAACTGCACGCTGGGCAGCGCCTTGATCACGCGCGCGTCCGCCATCGACATGGGGGGATTGTGGCGCCAGGGACAGTGCTCGTCGGTGTCGTCGCAGATCTCGATGCCGCCCGAGTAGAACCGCCCCACGTAGAACGTCTTCGGCCCCAGCGTCGCAAGCTCGTCGCTCAGCCCCTTGTCGAACCCGGCGATGAGCGCGCCGATCACCATCACGACCATCACCCCGATGGCGACGCCGAGAATCGTCAGCGCCGCCCGCACCTTGTTCGAGCGCAGCGAGTCGAGGGCGATGCCGACGCCTTCCAGGAGCGGAGTCATGGAGTCACTCGTGCCGCAGCGCGGCGATGGGGTCGAGTCGGGCGGCGCGCATCGCGGGGTACACGCCGGCGACGACCCCCACGCCGCCGCCGACCACGATACCCAGCAGGATCGACGACGGCGCGACGGTCGCGGGGAGCGGCGTCGCCACATTGAGAACGATCGAGATGAGGATGCCCGCGCCGATGCCGAGGGCCGCGCCGATCACGGCGATCGTCACCGACTCGGCGAGGAACTGGCGCCGGATGTCGCGCCGCCGGGCGCCGAGCGACTTGCGGATCCCGATCTCGCGGGTGCGTTCGGCCACCGCCATCAGCATGATGTTCATGATCACGATGCCGCCCACGACGAGCGCGATCGCCACCAGGCCGGGGCCGAAGATCATCAGGTAGCCTTCGATCTTGCCCCAGAAGCTCAGCACGCCCTCCGAGGTCTCGAGCGCGAAGTTGTCGTCCTGGCGGGGACGCAGGTGGCGGCGGCTGCGCATCACCGCTTCCGCCTCGTCCATCGCCTGGCGCATCTCGGGCTCGGAGTTGGCCTTGACCATCAGCGCGTCGATGACTCCGGGCGGGTTCACCTCGCGCTGGATCGGCGAGAGCGCCGGGGCGACGACGAACTTGTCGAGCGAGATGCCCAGCAGATTGCCGCGCCGCTCCGCCACCCCGACCACCCGGTAGGGGAGCCCTTTGACGTGGATGTACTTCCCCAGGGGATCGACGCCCTCGAACAGGCGATCCGCCAGGTCGTGACCCAGCACGACGACGGACACGCCCCCTTTGTCTTCCTGCGCGGTGAACGGCCGTCCTTCCTCGATCCTGATGTTGCGGATGTCGAAGTATTGCGTCGTCGCGCCGTTGAGCGATACCTGGCTCACCTTCTTGAGACCGTACTGCACGTCGCCGCGGTCTTCCGACCACCAGGCGGTCTGCACCGGCAGGGTCATCGCCGCGGTGACGGCGTTGGCGTCTTCGAAGGTGATGCGCGGGCGTCGCGCCCAGGCCCGCCACGTCGAGTCGGTGACGTTGGGCGTGAAGTTGGGACGCTTGCGCAGGTGGAAGGTGTTCACGCCCACCAGGGTGCCCGCGAACTTGTCGGTCATGTAGGCGTTCACGCCGTTCACGATCGACCAGGCGCCGATCAGGAACGCCACGCCGATGAACACGCCGATCAGCGCGAAGCCGCTCTTCAGCTTCTGCGCCCGCAGCTGCCCGAAGGCGAGGCGCACCGCTTCGAAGAACCGCACGCTACGCGGCCTTGAGCTGGTCGGTGGCGATGAGTCCGTCGCGTAGCGTCACGACGCGCGCCGCGTGGGCCGCGATATCGGCCTCGTGCGTCACCATCACGACCGTCTGGCCCTGGCGGTGCAGGTCGCCGAACACGCTCATGATCTCCTGGCTCGTCGTCGAGTCGAGGTTGCCCGTCGGCTCGTCAGCCAGCAGAATGCTCGGCGCGTTGACGAGCGCACGGGCGATCGCGACGCGCTGCCGCTGGCCGCCCGAGATCTCGTGCGGGTACTTCTGCGCGACCTCCGCCGGCGGGACGAGCCCGACCTGCTCGAGGAGCGCCTGCACGCGGGCGT
>DATFSB010000521.1:0-5866 GCA_035262825.1 Gemmatimonadales bacterium
GGGCGCGTACTGATAGTTCATGACGAACGCGACCGAGTGGCGGATGCGCGAGAACGGCCCGATCCCGGGGAAGAACCCGAAAAAGGTGGGTGCCGCGCCGAGACTGAATTGCAGCCGCTTCCCCTGCTGCAGAAACCGACCACCGGTGAACTGATTGCGCAGCATGTAGGGCCCGGCGCTCGTCTTGTTGCCGATCCCGATCCCGGGCTGGATGTGCCAGGTACCCGGGAGCAGTTGCGGCAGCCCGATGCCGGTGGTCCAGTCGACTTTCGTAAAGAACGTGCGGTCGTAGAGCACATGATGCAGCAGCGTCGAGTCCGCCGGATCGGGGATGAGGAATTCGGTGCGCTGATTGCTCGTCTGATCCTGAATCTGGACCGAGTTGGTCCAGTTCCAGCGCCCCAGCCGCAGCGGCGTATTGATCGACAGCAAGGACATCCGGGTGTCGAACCGCGGCTTCAGGGTGTCGATGCCCCCGATGCCGTTGGGGACCAGCACGAGACTCGTGGCCTGTGAACGGAGCGTCTGCGAATTCGTGAACGTGAATCCGGGCGACCACGTGATCCAGGAGGCCAGGTCGATCGGCGCCGGGGTGATCGAGACGTTGGGGAAGTTCTGCTGCGTCGCGTTGATGCCCGCCAGGTCCTGCGAGCGGCTACCACCGATGTTCAGTGAGCCCCAATCGAAGCGCTTCTCGAAATTGACGTTGGAAGCGAGGTTGGCGAGGGTTTGATAGGGATCGACCGAGTTGCGCTGGACCACCGTCCCTTGCGTCGCATAGTTGACGCTGGCGGAAAAGTGGGTGCGGCTCGAAAAACTCTGGCTGTGGGTCCAGGTGAGCATGGTCGAATGCGCCCCGGCATCGAGCTGGCTCAATCGGGACATGGCGAGGTAGCCGTTCACGAATTGGTCGAGCCATCGGTAGTGCAGCTGCCCGTTGATCCCGAAGCTCCTCCCCGAATACCAGTCGGCGGAGGTGAGCAGGTCCACATAATCGTTCAGGACGAGGTAGTAGCCGATGTTCGTCACGTGGCGCTGGTAATTGCGCGTCGGCCGGACCAGATCGTTGAGGCCGAAGCGCGGCACCAGCATGCCGCTATGGCGCCCGGGACGGATGTCGTTGAAGATGAACGGCAGCCA
Source organism: Gemmatimonadales bacterium (assembly GCA_035262825.1). Lineage (GTDB taxonomy): Bacteria > Gemmatimonadota > Gemmatimonadetes > Gemmatimonadales > GWC2-71-9 > DASTHG01. The sequence continues at coordinate 1,141 of DATFSB010000521.1, forward strand.
CATGATCGGGACATCGCGCACGTAGAGCACCGTGGGGCGCGCGATCATCACCGTCTTGTTGAGCCATTTCATCTCACCGGCGGCGAAGTGGTACCCGGGCACGGGGCGCTCATCGGATGTGATATTGCTGCGCGCGCCGTACAGCCGCGTCGAGCCCGAGTCGAGGGCGATGTTGGCGCGCATGAACCAGTTCGCCCCGCCCTGCTGGAACGTCGTCAGTCCCTGCTGCACGGTGCCGCGCTTCAGGCAGGTGTCGTAGCGCATCCCCTCCCCGACCACGACCGTCGGCGCGCTGCTCTGCGATCCCTGGTCGAAGAGCCGCGGGCTGCCCGATGCATCGAGGCGGCAGCTCGACTGGCGATAGTGCACGGTGTCGGCTTCGAGCTTCGTGCCTTCCCGGTCGAGCAGCGTTTCCCCGGTCAGAATGATCGCGCCGCTGTCTCCGAGGTAGCGCACCGTGTCACCCATGTACTCGGTGATGCGGTACTTCCTCAGCTTCAGCAGCGTGTCGAGCACGGCGTCGGGAGCCGGAAACGACCGCGTGGGTGCGCTGGGGAGCCCGAGCTTGCGCGCCGTGGCGGTATCGATCAGGTGCCCGGAGACGGAATCGGCGCGGCGCGTCGTGTCTCCCTGCTGCACCGGCTGCCTCCGGGGGGGCGGTCGCAACACCGGACGCTGCGCCGCCGCCGCGCGCGGCAGGCCGGCCCAGCACAGCAGCGCCATGGCGACCGCGGCTCCGGCGCGCGCCGCCGCGGCGGTCCGGCGGCGCGACACCACAATGGCGCACAGGATTCCGACCTCGTAGAACAACAGCAGCACCGCGACTCCGATGACCATCGACAGCGCGTCGGGAGGCGCGAGGAACGCCGCCAGGATCCCGGCGCCGAGCAGCGCAAAGCGGCGGTTGCGGCGCAGGCCCGCCGGCGTCACGAGTCCCAGGGACGTCAGGATGATGATGACGAGCGGCAGCTCGGTCGTCGCTCCCATTGCGATGATGACCTGCGCCGCGAACGCGAAATAGCGGTCGGCCGTGATGATCGGTTGCAGCGCCTGATTCTGGAAGCCGAGCAGAAACGACAATGCATGCGGCAGCGCGAGGAAATACCCTGCTGCCGCACCGCCGAGAAACAGCACTGCTCCCACGATCAAGGCCGGCACGATCAGCCGTCGCTCGCGCTCGTATAACGCCGGGGCGAGAAACGCCCACAGCTGGTACCCCACCACCGGTGAAGCTATCACGACGCCGACGATGAACGCGAACTTGAGCGTTATGAAGAAGGGATCGGTCGGGCTGGTGTAGTTGAGCCGACCGCCGGGGATATGCGTCGCGATCGGCTGTGTGAGGAGACCGATGATGTCGATGCGCTGCACGATGACCCAGCCGACGATCGTGCCCACCAGGATCGCCACCAGGCTCTTCAGCAGACGCCAACGCAGCTCCTCGAGGTGATCGAGGAACGGCATCTCGCCGCGGTTCGAGACGTCAGCCACGGCGGGCGGGGCTAGCGCCCCAGAGCTTGCAGCCGGTCGCGGGCGAGGTTGGCCTCGTCGGAGCGAGGATACCCGGCCAGGACGCGTGCGAAGAAGGTGCGCGCGCCGGCCTTGTCGCCCCGCTGCTGGGCGAGGAGCCCCAGCTTGTAGAGCGCCGATGGAGCCCGCGGTGAATTGGGGAAGCGCTTCACGACATCCTGGTACACCGCGGAGGCCGAGTCGGGATTCTCCGGCGCGAACGATTCCCCCACGTAGTACAACGCGTCGGAGGCCCGCTCATCGTTGGGGTACAGCCGCAGGAACTCACGGAATCCGAGCCGCGCGGTCGTGAAGCTGCCGCGGCGGTACTGCTGCATCGTCAGGTCATACATCTGATCGGGACCGGGACTGCCGGTGCCTCCACTCGGCGCTGCCGGAGCCGTGGCCGGTGCTGCCCCTCCGGTCGTCGTGTCGACAGGAGGCGACGGCGCCGGTGACGGGTTGGACAATCGACTGCGCAGCTCCGACAGGCGCTGCTGGCTCTGCCCGGTCAATTCCTGTAATGCCATGAGCTGCTGCTGCACTGCCTGCAGGTCGCTGCGGATGTCGCCGCGAATCTGCACCAGCGCGTTCTGCTCGGCGGAGATCGTGGCCTGCACGGCGACGAGCACGCGCGCGAGCGAATCCCGCTCGACCCGCCGCGCGCTGTCGGAGCGGGTCATCTCACTGCGCAACGCCTCGACCTGGAGCTCCACCTTGCGGACGTCGCCCCGCAGGGCGCATCCGGAGCAGAGCCCCAGGACGAGGATCAGCGTGCGGCGAACCCGTATCACCGTTACGGCTTCCGGAGACTGTCGCCGCCGCTCAGGATCTCGAACTCATCGCGGCGGTTCTGCGCCCACGAGTCTTCGTCGTGGCCGGTCGCGATGGGCCGCTCTTCGCCGTACGACGCCGTCTCGATGCGGCCGGCATCGATCCCGTGACTCACCAAATACTGCTTGGCGGCGGTGGCGCGCCGGTTGCCCAGGGCCAGGTTGTACTCATCCGACCCGCGCTCGTCGCAGTGCCCGCTGATGCGAATGCGCACCGCGGAGTTCGCCTGCAGGATCGACACCTTCTGGTCGAGCGCCGCCTGATCGTCGCCACGCAGCGCCGATTTGTCGTAATCAAAGTGAATCATCGCCGCGAGCATGTTGCGCACTTCGGTCATCGCATTAGCGGCCGCCGCGGCGGAATCCGCAGCCCGCTGCCGTGCGATCCGTTCCGCCTCTTCTTGCGCCCGCCGGGCCGAATCGGCGGCCGCCGAGTCGGCGCGCGCACGCTCGGCCGCGGCAATCGAATCGGCGTTGGGCGCCGGTGCGGGGGTCGCAGCCGGCTGCGGATTCTTCCCGCACGCCACGAGCAGCGCCACGCCGAAGCCCATCAGGACCAGCGAATGGACGCGTGTCATTGTATCCGGTTCTCCCTGTTCAGGGGTTCGTTGTACCGGCCTCCGGAATGCGCGGAGACCACGCCGGCAGTCGTGCCCCGCTCTGTTGCAAGAGGGGCCGTATCCTTCCCGTTTCCAGGTCAATCACCCACAACTGCCGGTAGCCACTGCGATCCGAGACGAACGCGAGATGCCGCCCGTCCGGCGCCCAGGTAGGGTCCTCATTCCGGCCCAGCGACGTGAGCTGTCGCACGGTGCGGGTCCGCACGTCGAGCACGAAGACCTGCAACGTGCCGCCGACGTCGCGGTGAAATGCCACCGACTGGCCGTCGGGGGACCATTCCGGAGCATTCGACGACCCGCTGACCCCGTAATCGAAAGGGGCGAACAACTGCTGGTCGGTGCCGTCGGCCGCCATCACATAAATCTGCGGCAACCCCGGGCGCGTCGAGACGAAGGCGATGCGCTGCCCGTCCGGACTGAAGGTCGGAGACAAGTTGTCCGAAAAGCCACCGCGGGTCAAGCGCTGCAGACAACAGTTGTCGTGCGCGTTGATCGTGTAGATATCGGTGCCTTCTTCGGTCGCGCGGCTGAAGGCGAGGGTCTTGCCGTCGGGCGAGAAGGCCGGGGTAAAGTCCAGCGACTTTCCCGTCTTCGCAACGCTCACGCGCCGGTTGGTGGCCACGTCCTGCACGAACAGCTGGCCGCTTCCGTCGGCGAACTCCATGTAGGCGAAGTGGCGTCCGTCGCGCGCCCACGCCGGCGACATCGCCTGGTGCTCGACCGACGAGGCGAGGGCTACTTCGGCCCCGTCCTGATCGATGCGGTACACCTTGCCGTCGCGCACGAACAGGACGCGGGTGGCGGCCATCCCGGGCGCCCCGACCGTCGCCTGCAGGATCTGGTCGGCGAGCCGATGCACGGCGAGGCGAAATCCGGGGAGACCGAGCGCCGGGAGGACGCTCTGCACCGTACGACGCACGGCGCCCGCACTCACGTCGTGCACGACCACCACCGTCGTGTCGGCCACCGCCCGGACGTCGATCGCGAAATCGGCGCCGAGCGCCCGATATAAAGGATAGTTGAGGACGACCGGCGTGGCGGGACGCGGGCGCGTACCCGGTCGCGCCGGATCGGGACGCGCCGCGGTCCCCGTGCCGCGCGATGAATCCCCCGCAGGCATGGTGATCACCTCGAACCGGTCGCTGTAGTCCAGGTCCCGGGCGACGATGGCCCGCACCGAATCGAGCCCCGCCTGGCGCCCCGGCAGTACCACGATGCCGGGCCGTACACCGGGGCGGTAGACGATCCCGATGCGGACGCCGCGATCGATGGCGGTGGTGTCCTGGGCGGATAGGCGGATGGTCGGATAGGTGAATAGAAGAACGGCCAGGAGGGCCATCCGCCCATCCGCCCAACCGACCATCCGCCAATCCGCCGTCATTGCCGCTTCCCAGAGAAGTAGAAGCGCACGAACAGGACGTCCGACACCCAACCGTCGGGGAGTGCGCCCAACGCCATGTTGCGGCCGACCTCTTCGATCGCTCCCTGCGCCTCGAGATCGAAGGCGAAATTGCCCGAGCGACGCACGAACTGGATATCGGTGACCGAGCCGTCGCGATGCACCATGAACGCCACTTCGGCCTCGAGTGGTGAAGATTCTTGCGGGCGCTGCCACCGTTGCAGCACCTGGGACACGATGTTCTGCAAATACTCCGGGAAGGGAAACTCGATCCCTTCGGTGCTCACCGTCGCCGGGTCGGACCCGGTGCTGGGCCGCTCCCCGGGGAGCGGTTTCGCCTTGGGCGTCGTCCTCGGGGCGGCCTC
>DATFSB010000522.1:0-3196 GCA_035262825.1 Gemmatimonadales bacterium
TCGACGACGTGCAGCGCGTCGCTGTGGAAATTGCCCGCGCGGTCGAACCATGTCTTATCGTTGAAGCTTGTCACATCGACCACCAGCGTGTCGCCGTCCCAGCGGCCGACGGAATGCCCCATCCACGAGTCGGCCAGGGGAGCTGGCGCCTTGCCCATGTAGACGGTTCTGGTGGCATATGAAAACGTGTACGCGATGACGATCGCGTCCGTCCCCTGCAGGATTTGAAACGGAGTAACCGTCCGACCAAGACCGTCATCGGCGAGCACAGTTGGCCGAGGGACTGCTACGGCGCGTCTTGCGGAGGAACGGTTACGAGCCGCCGCGTGCCCAGCGGCGATAGGCTTCGATCCACTCCCAGCCGGATGGCGGTGGTATTGGGAGCGGCAGGTCCAGGATAGGGATCCGCTGACGTTGGCGACCTCGGCGGCAGACCGCGACGATCTCGTCAGCGGCGGTGAGATCCACTTTTTCGACTCGGACCGTCACGCCAAGAATCACGGTTTCGAATGGGACGGCGATATACTCCTCCAGCATCGTAAAGAGTCCGACCCGTTGTTCTGATTCCCCATAGGCGTCGACGATCGCTTCCTCGATCAGGGCGTCGAGATGTCGAGCACTGAGATGCGCTCGCCCGCGAGCATTCCGAGATGACGTCACGACTCGGTAGGGAGTTGGTGATGGAATCGCCAGGCCCAGGCCTTCGGCGTGAGCTCGTGAATCAGGCGGTGCGGGTGCGTCGCCACGCGAATCAGGACGTCTTTCAGATACGCGAACGGCGGGACGTCGACGAGTTTGCAGCTCTGGACGAGGGAATACAGCAGCGCGGCGCGCCGAGCTCCCTCGAAGCTGCCGGCAAAGAGCCAATTCTTCCGGCCAACCGCGACGAGGCGGAGTTGATTTTCGGCGCGATTGTTGTCCGCAGCGAGGCGCCCGTCCTCCGCGAACCGCTGAAGGGCCGCCCACTGATTCGTCAGATATCGAACGGCCTCGCCCACTGGGGATTTCGGCAAGACGGTCCGGGCGAGGGCCTGCCGCTCGGCGTCGATTTTCGCGAGCAGCGGGACCGTCTGCTCCTGACGCAGCGCCCGACGGCTCTCCGGATCAAGATCGATCGCGTCGCGCTCGACCTGATAGAGCTGCTGAATCAGCGCAATCATCAGCGCCGCCGACCTGTCGATCATGAACGCCTCGACGAACCGCCTTCGGGCGTGCGCCCAACAGCCAATTTCGATCACGCGGCCGGTCTGGTACAGCGCGTCGTACCCAGAGTAGGCGTCGGCTTGCAGCTTGCCCCGGAAATCGACAAGAAACGCCGCCGGGCCGTCGCGCTCATGCGTGGTCGTCGCATCGAAGACGACCTGGTTCGCCAGCGGATCGAGATAGGTCCAGATGCGTCCCTTGAAACTACCGCCCCGGTCGGCGAGGACGGTGATGGTCGTATCGTCGGTCTGGAGATAATCCGCCGCGGTGACCTCGCGACGCAGCTGCTCGGCAATCGGGCTCAGCGCGGTCGCGACGTCGGCGACCCAGTCGCACAGCGTGCTCCGCGGGAGATCGATCGCCTCGCGGGCGAAGATGCGCTCGAGCCGATGCAGCGGCAAATGGTCGACATACTTTGAAACCACCACATGGGCGAGCAAGCCTTCGGCGGCGAGCGATTTCTCGATCGCCTGCGGCGGCGCGGGGGCTTCGACGACGCCCTCGTGGCAGTGCGGGCAGGCGTATTTCGGGCGGACCGTTTCGATGACCACGAAACTCGCCGGTTCGTATTCCAGCTTCTCGGACACGTCCTCGCCGATGCGCGTCCGGGTGTGGCCACACGCACACTGTTTCTCCGCATCCGTCACGTCGATTTCGACGCGGCGTCGGGGCAGGTGGGCGGGCAACGGGCGGCGCCCCGTCGGCCGTCGACGCGCGTGCCCGCGGACTGGCGTCTCGCCCGAATCCATTTCCACCGGTTCGGTGACGGGCCCGCGTTCGTTGGCGAGTTGCTCCAGCGCGAGCTTCAGTTGCCGCGGATCGACGCGTTCGGATTTCCTGCCAAAGAGGCGCTGACAGAGGATGTCGAGCTCGTGCCGGAGCGCGGCGATCTCACGCTGCGACGTCGTGAGTTGCTCTTGCAGCGAGGCGATGAGGGCGCGTGCCGTGGGGAGATCGTCGATCGCGTCACTGAGTGCGCGCGGCTGATCCATTCACCTGCAGTTTACGACGAGCACGCGTGCGGTGTTTACCGGCACACACTATCACTGGGGGGTACGCCGCGCGCTCATACCAGCAACGGCGTCGCGTGTGCGCGAGATCGATGCCGGAGAGTAAGAGCCCGAGATCGCCGCTCCGCATCGTGACCGCGACGCCCTCGTTCTCGGCCGGCCACGCAAAGGTGCCGCGCTCGAGCCGTTTGTAGAGCACCCAGAAGCCGCCATGATCCCACGCGAGAATCTTGAGGCGATCGCCGCGCCGATTCCGGAAGAGAAACAGATGGCCCGAGAGTGGGTCGAGGGCGAACCGCTCGCGCACCAGCGCCGCGAGTCCATCGATCGAGCGTCGCAGATCCGTCGCCCCGGTCGCGACGTAGATCCGCACCGCGGGCGAGAGGGTCAGCACGACACGCGCAGCGCCTGCACCGCGGCGCGCACGAGGTCTGGCGACGCGCCGGCGCGGACCTCGACGCGCGCCTCATCGCGAAGCACGATCGCCATGACCGCTTCGGTCTCATCGTTGGCGATTTGGACGGGCAGGAAGCGCGGTGTCGCCGGAGGGGCTTTCGCCGGTTCCGTCTTCAACTTTCGGCACCAATACCAAAAGGCCCACGGCGACATCTGGTGCCGCCGCGCGAAGCTGGCCCCAGACTCTCCGCTCTTCTGCCACTGCGCAACGAGACGCGCCATTTGCGCCGCTGTCCGTGTCTCCGCCATCAGGGGCTCCTCCTGGGCAAAGAATCCGTCAACGACCGGTGCGGCTCAAGACGGGGTTTGTCGGACCCTTACGAAGCGATCGCCAAGGACATCGTGTCCGCCGGCGGATCCGCCGAGGCGGCGGAGGTCGACGCTCTCGTCGAGCGAAGTATCGACAGTCATCTACAGTCCGTCATGGATAAGGCGGGCCGCGTGGACATCTCGTTCAACGCGGTCGGGATACCGGACGCGGAGATCTTGGGCGTGCCTTTGCTCGACTTGGGTCTCGAGCAATTCTC
>DATFSB010000523.1:0-6080 GCA_035262825.1 Gemmatimonadales bacterium
TCACCAGTGGAGGCGAGGGGGATCGAACCCCTGACCTCGTGAATGCCATTCACGCGCTCTCCCAACTGAGCTACGCCCCCGCTATATTGGCGCCCGCGCGGAGCCTCCCGACGGGAACACGGCATGTTATCGGGGCGTTCCGGTAGTGTCAAGCAGGAAATGAACTTTTGACGCCGTGAGCGGTATCACACGCCGTCCCCCGAACCCCGTTAGCCATGACCAAGTCCAAGCGCCGTACCAAAACCCCGCCGGCGGCCGCCAAGCCTGCGTCCAAGCACGGCCGCGCCCAGGCCGCAGCTAAGCGCGGTCCGGCGCCGAAGCGCCCTGCCGCCAAGGCACCTGCCGCCAAGGCGCCCGCTGCCTCCGGAGCCAAGCCGGGGCGCAAGCGGGGGCGGCGCCGGGGTCTGCTCGCCGGCCTGGGGCCCGAGCACGAGCGCGACATCCTCGATCAATACCTCCATGAGGTGAGCAAGACGCCGCTGCTCACTCAAAAAGAAGAGATCGCCCTGGCCCGCAAGGTCCGGGCGGGCGACCAGGAGTGCATGCAGGAGCTGGTCAAGCGCAACCTGCGCTTCGTCATCTCCGTCGCCAAGAAGTACCAGAACCGGGGTCTCCCCCTCACCGACCTGATCGGGGAGGGGAACGTCGGGCTGCTCACCGCCGCCCGCAAGTTCGATCCCGACCAGGGCGTGAAGTTCATCTCGTACGCGGTGTGGTGGATCCGGCAGGCAATTCTCGCCGCGCTGGCCCGCCAGGGCCGGACGGTGCGCGTCCCGCTGAACCGCACCGCCGATCTGTCGCGCATCGTGCGGACCGCGGAGTACCTGCGCCAGACGCTGCGGCGCGAGCCGACGCCGGAGGAGATCGCCGACGCGACGAAGTTGTCGCTCGAGGTGGTGCAGTCGCTGGCGGCCTTGAATACCGGCGACGTCCGGCTCGATGCCCCCCTCGACCCCGACGGCGACCGCTCGCTGATCGAGCGCTTCATTGCCGAGGATCTTCCCGACACGGAAGATCAGGCGATGGACCGGTTCCTGTCGGATGAGATCGAGAGCGCGCTCAACACGCTGCAACGGCGCGACGCGAAAGTGCTGCGTCTCTACTTCGGTCTCGACGGCGGGCGCGAGCATACGCTCGAAGAGATCGGCGGCATGCTCGGCGTCACGCGCGAGCGGGTGCGCCAGCTCCGTGACCGCGCGCTGAAGCGGTTGCGCGAGGGCGACGTCGGAAAGGCGCTCGCAAGTTTCGCGGCCTAACGACTAGACGCGCAGACGCGCCGGGGAGCACCGTGAATAGAGAACGGGGGTCAGGTTTACCTGGCCCCTGTTTGTTTTCTGTTCTCCCCTGCGCGTCTGGTGCGTCTTTGTCCCGTTCTCGGCTTTACACTAGCTTTACAGGGTGATCGACCGGATCGGCCGATACGCCGTGGACCGCGTGCGCGCGGCGGGGCGGCTCGGTCACTTCCTGGCGGATCTCGTCCGGGCCGTCCCCGACGTCGCCACCTGGCGGGGCCCGCTGGTCGTCCAGATGCGCAAGATCGGGGTCGACTCCCTCCCGGTCGCCCTCTTCATCGCTGCCTTCACCGGTGTCGTGCTGGCCCTCCAGGCCTCCTACACCTTCACCGGCACCGTTCCGCTCTACATCGTCGGCACCGTCGTCGCCAAGACGATGATGCTGGAGCTCGGTCCGGTGCTGACGGGACTCGCCCTTTCGGGCCGAGTCGGGGCGAGCCTCGCCGCCGAGCTGGGGACGATGCGCGTGACTGAGCAGGTCGACGCGCTCGAAACCCTCGCCTACGACCCGCAGGCGTACCTGGTGCTGCCGCGCGTCCTCGCCGGGACGCTGATGGTGCCGCTCGTCGTCGCCCTCGGCATCGTCGTCGGCATCATCACCGGATGGCTCACCAGCCTCAGCCTCATCCATCTCTCCACGCCCGAATTCGTGAAGGGGCTGAAGCTGCTCTATCACTTCAAAGACACCTGGTTCGGGCTCGCCAAGAGCGCGTCGTTCGGGATGACGATCACCCTCGTGGGGTGCCGGCTCGGGTTGGACACCTGGGGGGGCGCCGAAGGGGTGGGACGCAGCACGACACGAGCGGTCGTCTTCTCGTCGATGCTGATCCTCGCGCTCGACGCCTTCTGGGCGGTAGTGCTGCTGTGATCCAGTTTCGCGATCTGACGAAGAGCTTCAACGGCCGGTCCGTGCTCGACGGTTTCACCCTCGACGTCCGGGACGGGGAGACGATGGTGATCATCGGGTTCTCCGGCGCCGGCAAGAGCGTCGCGCTGAAACACGTGGTGGGGTTGTTGCCGCCCGACTCTGGGGACGTCATCGTTGACGGGCGGGCCGTGTCACAGCTCGACCGGCCGGGGCTCACCGCGTTGCGCGGCGACATCGGCTATGTGTTCCAGTTCGCCGCGCTGTTCAATTCGCTCACCGTGGCGGAGAACGTCGCGCTGGGGCTCGTGCGCCGGCGGCTGCCGGAGCCGGAGATCGCCACCCGGGTGCACGACGCCCTCCGCCTCGTGGATCTCCCGGACACGGGACCGCGGTACCCGGCGGAGCTCTCCGGGGGCATGCGCAAGCGGGTGGGGATCGCCCGCGCCATCGCGCTGCGGCCGCGCTACATCTTGTATGACGAGCCGACGACGGGACTCGACCCCGTCACCTCGGCGGTCATGGACCAACTGATGGTCCGTACCCGGGAGCAGCTCGGGGTGACGGGGATCGTCGTCACCCACGACATGCGCAGCGCCTATACCGTAGGGGACCGCATCGCGATGCTGTACGAAGGCCGGGTGCGGCAGGTCGGCAGCGTGGCGGGGATTCAAGGCAGCGCTGATCCAATCGTGCGACAGTTCATCGAAGGGCGGCCAGCGTGAGACGCCAGAACGAATTGGCCGTCGGGCTCGTGGTGATCGCGGCCGCGACGGCGGTGGTCGGCGGCGCCCTGTGGCTTTCCGGCGCCCATCTCGGCGGGACGGAAAAGGTGTATACGGCGCGGTTCCGCACCGTGGGCGGCCTCGGGGCGGGGAACCCGGTGGTGCTGCGCGGCGTGCGCGTGGGTCAGGTCCAGGCCATCCGCCTCGCCCAGGGAAACTGGGTGGAAACCGATCTCAAGATCTCGGCCGGCGTCACCCTGCCGCAGCACCCGGCGGTGATCGCCGCTTCGGCCTCGCTGTTCGGAGAATGGGCGGCCACGCTGATCTCGCAGGACCAGCCGCTCTCCGACCCCAACGTGCGCGTGGCATTGACCGAAGCGCAGGCGGTGGGCGGCGGGCGCTGGCCGGGGGCGACCCTGCCCGACATCGGCCAGCTCACGGCCCAGGCGAGCCGGATCGCGGGGGACATCGCCTCCGTCGCCAACCGCGTGCAGAGCGCGTTCGACTCGGAGGCGGTCGCCGAGCTGCGCCGCTCGCTGCGCGACTTCGGCGAGATCGCCGACCGCATGGCGCGGGTCACCAACGAGCAGGCCGATGTCATCGGGCGGGTGGGGACGAACCTCGGCAAGGGATCAGACGCCCTGGCGCGGGCGTCGAGCACGCTCGAAGGGGCGTTGGGGCGGATCGACACCGCGACCAATCAGGGTCAGCTCGCCACGATCCTCAACAATGCGGCCGCGGCCAGCCAGGACGTGCGAGCCACTTCGCAGGACGTGCGCGATCTGATCGGCGCCGCCCACAAGAACCAGGAGAGCATCGTTCACACCCTGGTCGCCGCCGACACCGTCCTGTCGCGGATCGCCAATCGCAACGGGACCCTCGGGCTCCTGGTGGCGGACTCGGCATTGTATCGTGAGACGACACTGACGATGATCCAGTTGCGGCAGCTGCTGTCGGACATTCAGGCGAATCCGCGGAAGTACTTCTCCTTCTCGGTGTTTTAGCATGAATTGCGGATTGGCGATTGCGGATTGCGGATTATCAATGGCAGGTCGGATACATAGGCGACCGTCCATGGGAAAATCCGCATTCCGCATTCCGCAATCCGCAATTGTATGCAAGGCACAATCCGCTATCGGGGGTTCCCGGTGAAACGCCGCCAACCCCGCGCCGAGCGGGAGACCAGCGCCGGCGGCGTCGTGTTCCGGCGCGGCGCCGAAGGCCAGATGGTCTACCTGCTGATCCGCGATTCCTATCGCAACTGGGGGTTCCCCAAGGGGCACCTGGAAAGCGGCGAGCCGCCGGCCGAGGCCGCGCGCCGCGAGGTCGCCGAGGAGACGGGGCTCGTGGACCTCACCCTGCACGGGCCGATCCGTGTGATCGACTGGTATTTCCGCTTCCGCGGCAAGACGATCCACAAATACTGCCATTTCTTCCTGTTCGAATCCCGCGCCGGCGAGCCCGTCCCGCAGGTGGAAGAAGGGATCACCGAGTGCGCCTGGCATTCGGTCGAGAGCGCCCTCGAGACGATTTCCTACGACAACGCCCGCGGGGTGTTGCGTCGCGTGGCGGAAATGGTGCGGGCCCTCGCTGCCGTCTCGGGTCCCGAGCACCGAAGATCGTGACTCCCGTCGTCCCCGTCTATCACCAGCGCAGCGAAGCCCGCCGGGCGTTCATGCGGGGCTACCCGCGCCGCCTCGGGACCGTCCGCTGCTGCCGCACGCCGCAGAGCGTCGAGCGGTTGCTCGCGGCGCGGCTCGTCGACGCGGTCGTGGTCGATGTGAAGACCGCCCCCGAGCTCTGGCTGCCGTTGCCGGAGCGGTTCCCGCGGATCCCGGTATTCGCGCTGTCGGCGTTCCGGCCCGATGACGGGCTGCTCGTCGCCGATTGCCAGCGGGCCGGGTTCGCCGGCGTCCTGGTCGAGCCGGTCGACCATGCCGTCGCGGGGGAGTGGGTCGCGCGGCGCACTGCGCAGGTAGCGCGGCGCCGCGCGCTGGGAGATGCCCCGCGCCTGCTGCGCCTGACCGATGCACTGCAGCTGCGTGCCTGGGAAGAGGTGTGGCGCCGCGTCGCCGAGCCGACGCGAACCGGCGATCTGGCGCGTGCCTTGCGCGTGACCCGCGAGCATCTGTCGCGCCAGTTCGCCGCGGGGGGCGCACCTAACCTCAAGCGGGTGATCGATCTCGTGCGCACCGCGTGTGCAGCCGACCTGCTCGCCAATCCCGGCTATACGGTAGGGAACGTGGCCCGTATCCTGGCCTACGCCTCCGCCAGCCATCTGGCCGGGGCGGCGCGGCGCGTCGCCGGCGCCTCCACGCAGGAGCTGCGCTCGTTGGGCCCGCGCGGGGTGCTGGCGGCCTTTATAAAAGGAAGGACGAGGTCGCGGCTCTAGGAATTGCGGATTGGCGATTGCGGATTGCGGATTGATCAGCACTACTGCCGTGTCGTCCTGCTACTTACAATCCGCAATCCCCAATCTGCAATCCGCAATCGGGAGGGGTGGCGGGGAGGAGTTCCATGTGATAATTTTCACAAGCTAACCACCCTGAACGGATCCTTCATGGCCTCTGACACCATCCTCCGTCCCGGCGAACTCAAAGACATCCTCCTCAAAGAAATCCAGGCCGCCGACCTCGCGGCGATCGACGTGCGCGAGGTGGGAACGGTGCTGGAGGTGAAGGACGGCATCGCCCGGATCTACGGTCTCACCTCGGCGATGGCCGGCGAGATGCTGGAATTCAGCTCCTCGGAGACGGGTGAGAAGATCACCGGTCTCGCCCTGAACCTCGAGGAAGACAACATCGGCGCCGTCATTCTCGGCGACTACCTGCAGCTGCGCGAGGGCGACGAGGTGCGCCGCACCGCCCGCGTGCTCGAGGTGCCGGTGGGGAAGGCGATGGTAGGGCGCGTGGTCGACGCCCTGGGGCGGCCGGTAGACGGCCTCGGCCCCATCAAGACCACCGCGACGCGGAAGGTGGAGGTCGTGGCGCCCGGCATCATCAAGCGCCAGCCGGTGAAGGAGCCGCTGCAGACGGGGATCAAGGCTATCGATTCGATGATCCCGATCGGCCGCGGCCAGCGCGAGCTGATCATCGGCGACCGCGGCACGGGCAAGACGGCGATCGCGGTGGACACGATCATCAACCAGAAGGGCCAGGGGGTAATCTGTGTCTACATCGCCATCGGCCAGAAGAACTC
>DATFSB010000524.1:0-5121 GCA_035262825.1 Gemmatimonadales bacterium
CATCGCCTCGGAAACCCGCAGCGCCCGCCGGCGCAGCGTGCTCGCGGCGTGTCCCGTGCGCTCGAGCAGCTCGCGCACGCACTCGACCGCGGCGTTCGAGAGGCCGACCCCGTTCGCGGACGGGGGCAGCGTGAACGGTTCGAGCGGGAGCGCTCCATCTTCGGTGGTGAGGGCGTTGGCCAGCGTCGACCCGGCGATCAGCCGCGCGATCAGCTCGACCGGCCGTGCCGGCCGCGACGCCGCGCGCGTCGGCCCCCAGCTCCAACGCCAGCGGGCGTCGAACACGTCGAACGCCAGTTCCTCACCACCCGCCAGGGTTCCGGTGTACAGCAGGTCGCCCGCGGCGTAGCCGAGGGATTGCCAGTACAGCTCGAGCTCGACGAGCGCTCCGTAGCGTACACCACGCGTCGCCGGAACGGGGGACTCGAAGAAATCGATCGGGGATTGGCTCGACGGCGTGGCGCCAGGTGATTCCCCCTCATCATCCAGCGGCAGCACCGCGAGACGGGAAAAGCGCAGCGTGAGGTCGTGCCCCACCGTTTCGACGGGCGCCAGCGTACGGGCGCCGACCGCCGCTATCTGGTCCTCCGTCTGGGCAGGGAGCAGGGAGGAGGGGGCAGCGACTTCGGCATTCCCACCTTCGAGCATCGCGACCGCGATCTCGAGCGGCTCCTCGCTGCGCAAGCCGACGCGCAGGCGCACCGTCGCCGCGTCGATGCGCGGGATCGGCACGAGACCCTGGGCATCGCTCACCCAGTAACCGGCGGGGTTGCCGGCAGCATCGAGCAGGGAGACGGGGACGCCGGCGGCGGGTGTGTGCGAGCCAGGTTGCACGACGCGCAACGGCCACGATTGCGTTTCGTTCGGATCGATCATCGGATGCTGTTGAATGAGTTAGCCCGGGCGACAGGGCCACGCCAGGGCGGACGCCGCGGTCGCTTGCCAGTCCCATGCCACACTTTCGCCGCAGCGCAGCGCCGCGCGTGCGGCACGCTTGCCACGAAGTTGGGCATAGATTGTTGCGTCATGCAGCGCGTCACCTTGCTCCTGTCTGTCGCCCTCATGCTCGCCGCATCCACCGGCGAGGCGCAATCGCCACGTGCCGCCAACCCCGAGCGCCCCACGGTGGCCACCCACGCCTACGCCGTTGCACCCGGGTACGTCGAAATCGAGCAGGGAATCTCCGCGCGCGGCGCCGCCAGCCTCGGGGATGCCACGAGCTGGGATGTGAACGTCAAAATCGGGATCGCTCCCCACATGCAGCTCGGCCTCTTCGGCCCCGGCTACGCGCGCAACAGCACCGGCCACGGGGTCGGAGACTGGGGACTCGCGCTGAAGCTGCGAACCGACGTGTCCGACGAGGCTGCCGTCGCGATCGTCCCGACGATCACATTGCCGACGGGCAAGGAACGGCTGGGACTCGGGGCCGGTCGCGCGCTCGGTCAGCTGCCGCTGGTGTTCAGCATCGATGGCCCCGCGGGTGTACACGCCGACCTCAACGCCGGTCCGCTGGGAATCGGGGCGGGACACCCGCAGTGGCTGACCACCGCGTCCTTCGGCCGCTCGCTCGGGGCGCTCGGCCTCACCGCCGAGCTGTTTCGCATCAGCGCCGGCGCCGCTGGTCCGCGGCAGGCGGGCCTGCTCGGCGGCATTCTGGTCACCCCCGTCCAATGGTTGGTGATCGACGTCGGCGGGACGCTCGGCCTCGGTGCGGGAAGCCCGGACGTGATCTTCCTCGGCGTCACGACCAATCTCGGTCGTCTCTGGTAACAACGGGCCCCATCGGCTGCGATGGGGCCCGCTCTCGCATCAAGCTAATGGCTGATAGCTGACAGCTGACGGCTCCTTATTTACTCAGCGTGATCGGCACCCCGATCGAGAGCAGCACGTCGGCGTTGAGCTTCGATTTCATGGCCGTCGCCGTGCCGTCCGGGTCGAACGAATAGAGATTCGCCTCGAGCGACACATTGAGCGCGAATTTCGGCGTGACCGAGGCGCGCACGCCGGCGCCCAGGATCGCGGCCGGGGACGTCACCTTGGTGGTGTCCTGGTCGTGCTCGTTCTTCCAGAAATTGCCGCCGCGATGCACGATGCCGCCACCGATGATGAAGTGGAGATTGGTGCGAGGCGGCCGATACAGCATGCGGGCGCTGGCCGCGACGATGTTGCCGCCCACTGAGAATGAGAGACCGCCGCTGGTGCTCGTGTCATTGGCGAATGCGCGGAGACCGCTCTTGGAGTAGCCCCCGGCTGCTTCGATGCCGATCGTCGGCGATACCCAGTAAGTGAGGCGGCCACCCCAGGTCGAGGCGGCGGTCTGCTGGATCTTGATGTTCGACCCGTCGCCATTGGCGTCGTTGCTCATGGTCAAGAGAGCGTAGTAGCTCGCGAAGAACGGAGTGAGCTCGAATTTCGCCTGCGCCCGGGCGGTGCCCGGTGTCACGACGGCGCTCGCCAGCACCAGTCCCGCGATCGCCACGGTTCCATGGATCCGTCTGATCATGAACACGTCGTTCCTCCCCAGGAAGTGTGAGGCTGCTGCACCCTAGTGGCCTGATTCAACGGAAACCGGCGTCAACCGCGCCGTCACCGATGCATCTCCCAGCTGACCCTTGATGTTCCCGCCCCAGCAGACCACGCCCGACGACGTGACGCCGCAGGTGTGATTGCCGCCGGCGCCGACCGTCTGCAACGGCGGCCCGTACGCCACCTTGACCGGTGCCTGCTTGTCGACGCGGGTCCCGTCTCCGATCTGCCCTTCGCGATTGCGTCCCCAGCAGTACGCGTCGCCGTCGGCCGTGAGACCGCAGGTGTGCTCGAACCCCGCCGTGAGGGCGGTGAAGCTGTGCGCGCCGGTCACCGGCACGGGGGAGTCGCGCTCGCTCTTCGAGCCGTCGCCGATCTCGCCCGCTACGTTCGCGCCCCAGCAATATGCCTTGCCGTTCAGCGCGAGGGCACACGCGTGTTTCCCGGCGGCCGCGACGCTCGAGAACTTCACATCGCCGTCGACGGGGTTGGGTTCGGTGGTGGATTCGCGCGCCCCGCGGCCCAGCTGGCCGGAGAACCCGTCGCCCCAGCAGTAGACACGCCCGTCGCTGGCGAGCCCGCAGGTGTGGTCCGACCCCGCGGCCAGCATGCGAAAGCGCGTGGCGCCGCCGACGCGTTGCGGAGTGGCGTTGCCGTGGGTCGTGCCGTTGCCGAGCTGGCCGTTGTCGTTGTCGCCCCAGCACCAGGCGACGCCGTCCGTCCCGAGCCCGCAGGTATGCCGCGCTCCGGCGACGATCGACTGGAACGCATGTCCCCCGGTCACCGCTACCGGCGTCGACGAACTTGCGGTCCGTCCGTTGCCGAGCTGGCCCTTCAGGTTCGCGCCCCAGCACATCGCGGAGCCGTCGGCGAGCGCGCAGGTGTGGTTGTTTCCCGCGGTCAAGAGCGTCGCACTGGACACGCCGCTCACGAGGATCGGAACGTTCGTCGCCGCCCCGGCGGACGGGTCTCCCATCTGTCCCAGATCGTTGCTGCCCCAACAGGCGACGGCACCTCCGGTCGTGAGGGCGCAGGTGTGCTGCCCACCGGCGGTGACGCCGCGGCGCGCCGTCACCCGCGCGGCTTCGGGCGGCGGATTCGTCGGCGGTTGCACCGGCGGCGGCGTCACGGCCGCGGGCTGCGACTCGGGGCCCGGGTTGTTCGCCACCACGGGCGGCGCCGCCGGCGCCGGCACCGTGACGGCCACCGTGGCTCTGGCGTTTTCGCTCGCGGCGGTGATCGTCGCCGTCCCGCCGCGGGTGGCGGTCACGAGCCCGGTCGGCGAAACACCCACGATCGAGGGGTCGCTCGTCGTCCATGTGACGTCGCGGTCGCGAATCGTGTTGCCACGCGCGTCCTTCAGCGCCACGGCGATCTGGCTCGACTTGCCGATGGCGAGCGTCAGGGTCGCGGGGGTGAGCGTAACGCTGGCGACCGGCACCAGCGCCACACTGACCGTCGCCTGCGCGGACTGCGATTCGATCTGTGCGGTGATCGTCGTTTGCCCGGCGGCGACGCCGGTGACGACGCCCGTCGGCGTCACCGTGGCGATCGCGTTGGCGCTCGAGCTCCAGCGCACGGGCCGGCCGGTGAGCACCCGGTCGCGGGCATCACGCGGCGTGGCGGCGAGCTGCGTCCTGGCTCCGATCTGCAGCGCGGCCTCGGGCGGGGAGATCGTCACGCTGGCAACGGCGACCGGGGTGACCGTCAGGCGCGCGCTGCCGGCCTTCTTCTCGACCAGCGCGGTGATCGTGACCGTGCCGAGGCGCAGCGCGGTGACGGTGCCGCCTGCCGAGACCGTCGCGATGGTGCGGTCGCTCGAGCCCCACGTGACGGTACGGCCGGTGAGGACGTTGCCCTGGGCGTCCTTGGGACTGACGGTGAGCGCTGCCGTGTCGCCCGAGGCGATCGACTTCGGGCCGGCGACCTCGACGGTGGCTACCGGCGCGGCCACGGTGGTGATGACGACCGATCCGGTGTCGCTCTTGCCTTCGATCGTCGCGATCACGTCGACACGGCCCGGGGCGCGCGCCTGCACGAGGCCCGTGGAGGAGATGCGGGCTTTGGTGCTGTCGGCCGACTTCCACAGGACGGTGTGTCCGACGGAGGCAAGGATGTTACGGCTCGCGTCCATGAGCACGGCGGCGAGCTGGGCGGTGTCGCCGACCACGAGTGCAGTGGAAGACGGGATCACGGTGATCGACGCGACGGGCGCGGGCGGTGCGGCCGGAGTCCCCGCGGCCGGCGCGGGGGCGGGGGGGTTGCCTTTCTCGCGGCCGAACATCGCCCAGGCGCCGACACCGATCACGACGAGCGCGGCGGCGAGACCGATCCATTTGAGAGCGCCGCCCTTCGGCGGCACCGGGGCGACTGTCGGTGCGGGCATCGCCGGCTTCGACGGCCGCTTGCGCTGCGGCGGCGGAGGCGGCGTGATCCCACGGGGCAGGGGGGGCACCGACGTCGGCGTCGTGGTGCGTGCCTTCGGCGGGGGAGGTGCCGGGGGCGGCGCGGTGGGCGGTACCGGCGTTGACGCCAGGATCGCAGTCGGCGAATCGGTGATTTCGTGTGACGCGACGTTGGGAGAAATCGGCTCCA
>DATFSB010000525.1:0-2426 GCA_035262825.1 Gemmatimonadales bacterium
CCAAATGGTTGAGGCAATTCGAAGAATGGATCTGAGAATTCGAGGAAGAGGTCCAGATCGACCTTCCAGTACTGCTCTCCCTCCCAATGATCACTCCGCAGAAAGATCGAAGAGGCGTTTTGAGAAAACCGCCTGAGAATGTCGCGAGCCGGCCCTGGGAGATCGTGGGACAGCTCGAGGATTTGGAAGTCGTCGTGCCATCTCCTTAGCGTTAGAGCGGCGGGACGCGTCTTCTTAAAGAAGGCGTATGCACGGTCGAACTCATCGAATTCGAAACTCTGCCCGTCGACGAGCGCTTTCCACGGGGTGACGACCGCGCAATACCCCTCGTAGTTCCTCGGCATGACGTTGCGAAGTCGCCAGAGATGGCCCGAGGGTAGCTTGGCGCGTTCATGGTGATCTTCGGCGAGATCGACCATGCGCTCGCGGTCAAATTCAGCTCTCTCTACGCCTAGAAAAATTGACATCGCGTCATCTGGGGAATGCCCATTTAAGTTTGCCGGTTTCAATCTCAATGCGAGTCCCGTCGGGCTTGTAGCGAATACTGACTACGCCTAGCAGCCCGTGGTGAAAGCCATTACAGTGAGCACGCTGCGGCAGCCGGGAAATACGTCTGTCCGACGCGAGCCTGCGATTGCCGTAGCTCGATGCGGCTCGTCAGAGCCGCGCGGAGCTCGGCGACGAGCGAGGCCAGGAGCAGCCAGAGCACGAAACAGGGCCGCCGGCGGCCCTGAAGGCCGCGCGGGGTTCCGCGGCCCATCACATGGCGCATCAGCAGTCCGAGATTGAAGGCACCGGCGTGCACGATCAAGCGCTTGAGGATATTGGGATGGCCACGCAGGTGCAGCCGGCGCAGCCCGCCCGTGTCATAAACGTGGGCGAACGTGCGCTCGACGTATTCGCCCCGCCGCCGCATCAGCCGCCGGCCGCGCGCGCCGCTGACCCGTCGGCGATTGCCGTAGACGGGGCCTTGGGCCTCGGGCGCGTCGCGCCAGCACCGGCGGCCGCGATCGGGCTCGACGAGATAGGCGCGAAGGCCGAGAGCCTGCAGCGTCAGCAACGTGTCGTTGCTATGGTAGCCGCGGTCGCCGACAAGCGCGGTGGGTGGACTCGCCTGCACGACGGCCAACTGCTCGGCCGCCGTCAGCGTCGTGGCCAGCACACTCGTGGTGTCCCCGACGTCGGCGCCGTGCAGCGTCACGGCGACCAGCGCGCCGGTGTCGAGATCCACGGCATGTTCCACCTTGTGCGCCAGGTGCGTCCGCCCATCCTTCATCTGCGTAACCTTGGCATCCGGGTCCGACGGATTCACCCACTCGGCGTTCGACGTCCGTTTCTTGCGTCGCCGATCGAGCCGGGCCAGGGCCTCGCGGCTGGGCGTCTTGAGGCCCGAGGCCGTGGCCAACCGCGTGAGGAACTGCTGGTAGCTTTCCCCGGTGTCCCGCCGCACGATGCTCCGCATCGCCGCGTTTGCCTCCAGGGTCGTGGCATCCACGGCGAGCGTCTTGCCGCGGAGCAGCCGCGCCTCGACCAGGCGCTCCTGCACCCACGTGAACACGGCCTGATGCGCTTCCACGTCGATCAGGCGGCGCGTGCGCGAGATCGTCGAATGATCGGGGGCTGCCTCGTCCAGCCCCAGGCCCAGGAACTGCCGCACGGCCAGCGAGTCGGCCGCTCGCCAGGCGATGCCACGCTCCGAGTCGAGTCCCTCGAAATAACCGACCAGCAGCAGCCGGAAGTAGCGACCCGGCGCGAGACTGGGACGCCCCATCACCGGCGCGTAGAACGGGCGGCACTGCTCCTCGACAAACCGATCAAAGCCCGCCGCGTCGAGGATTTCATTCAGCCGCACGTAGAACGGGTGGCCCGGGGAGATTGGCAGCTCGGGGGCGGCAACCCACATCGGTGCCTGCTCGCTCTTGCGCTTGCCCATCGCCATGGCCCGCAGTGTACGATCTCGCGCGCCAATGGCGATCGCATTTCACCAACTTTCACCACGGGCTGCTAGCCGGAGTCCTTGCCCGGCGGCTCCACGAAGCTGAAGCCGAAGCGGCCCTTGATGCAGAGATGCCCGCCGGTGACCGAGACGTCGGCGGGCGAGGTGACCTTCACGATGCGGTTGTCCTGGACGTGTAGCGAGAGCGTGCAGCCCACACCGCAGTAAGGGCAGATCGTGTCGGTCGTCCGCTGCTTCGATTCGTCCCACGTGCCCGCCGCGCGCATGTCGTGCTCGCGCTTGAACATGAGGGCGCCGCTCGGGCAGACGCGGATGCAGTTTCCGCAGAAGACGCAGGCCGAGTCGGGCAGCGGCACGTCGGCCTCGGTCGAGATGCGCGCGTCGAAGCCGCGGCCCGCCACCGCGATCGCGAACGTATTCTGCGCGTCGACGCCGCAGGCCTCGACGCACTTGTAGCAGAGCACGCACT
>DATFSB010000526.1:0-3263 GCA_035262825.1 Gemmatimonadales bacterium
ACGTCGTTCGACGACGCGCGTGACGCCCTCTCGGGCCGCGAGCCCGACTGTCTCGTCGTGACGGGGGCGCTGCACGAGTCGGCGACCGGCCGGCTGCTCGCCGCCGCTCGCGACCGTTCGATTTCCACCCTCGGTCTCGTCGAAGCCACCGATCCCGATCCCAAGGAGCTGGCAGCCGAGATCGGCCTCACTGCCTACGTCGAGAAGCCCGCCGACCCCGCCGAGGTGGTGCGCGTGGTGCGGCGAGTGATCGACCGCCGCCGCCTGCAGCAGCGCACCGGCATCATCGGCGAGTCGCCGGCGATCCAGGAAGTGCTCGTCAAGATCGAGCAGATGGCGCCCGTCACCTCGACCGTGCTGATCGAAGGGGAATCGGGCACCGGGAAGGAGCTGGTGGCGCACGCCATCCACGACCTCTCGCCGCGACGCGAGCGCCCATTCATCGCCGTCAACTGCGCCGCGCTTCCGGAGACGCTGCTCGAGAGCGAGCTGTTCGGGCACGAGAAGGGAGCGTTCACCGGAGCCGCCGAGCGGCGGCTCGGCCGCTTCGAGCTGGCGGACGGCGGCACGATCCTGCTCGACGAGGTGGGCGAGATCCCGGCGGCGACACAGGTGAAGCTGCTGCGCGTCCTCGAAGACCGTTCCTTCTTCCGCGTCGGCGGGACGCAGCCGATCCGCGTCGACGTCCGCGTCCTCGCATCCACCAACCGGCCGTTGAGGGACGCCGTGTCGCTGGGCGAATTCCGCGACGACCTCTACTACCGGCTCAACGTCCTGAACATCTACCTGCCGCCGTTGCGGCAGCGCAAGATGGACATCCCGATTCTCGTGCGCCGGCTCATCGCCGAGTTCGCCAAGGCGCACGACCGCCATTTCGCCGGCATAACGCCCGAGGCGCTGCAGATCCTCGTCGACGCCGAGTGGCCCGGCAACGTGCGCCAGCTGCGCAATCTCGTCGAGTCGATGGTGGTGCTGGCGCCGCAGGGGGAGATTCGCGCCTCCGACATCCCCGACGACATCCGCGACCGCGGGCGCGGCCTGCCGGTGCGGGTGCTCGCCGCCTCGCGCGAGGTGGCCGGGAAGGAGCTGGAGTTCATCTTCCGCAGCCTGGTGGAGCTGAAGCTGCAGGTGGAGGAGCTGCGGCGCCGTCTCGACGACCGCCCGGCGGCGCGCCGCGTCGAGGTGATCGAGGTCGATCCCCACGGGACGCCGCTCGCCGCCGTGACGCCGGAGCCGGCGGTCGAGGAAGCGGTGCTGTACCGGCCGGGGATGTCGATGGCGGATGTCGAGCGCGCGGCGATCGAGGCGGCCCTGAAGGAGACGCACGGCAACCGCCGCAAGGCGGCCGAGGTGCTCGGCATCGGGGAGCGCACGCTCTATCGCAAGATCAAGCAGTACGCAATTGTCTGATCTTGACTTCGCCAGACCCCCTTTCCATCGTATGGCGACCGACCCAGGTATAGCACTTACCCGGACGAGGCGCGGCAATCCAGTGGATTATCGCATCCGGCCCGATCTGTGCGTCGCCTGCCTGGCGTGCGTACGCGTCTGCCCCTCGGACGCCGTGGCAGTTTCTGCGGAGCGCGTCTCCATCGTCGACGAGGCGTGCACCCGCTGCGGCGTCTGCGTCCCCACTTGTCCCCACGAAGCAATCCGCGCCAACGGCAACATCGACCGCGCCCTCGAACTGGTCGCAGGCCGCCGCGCCGTGCTCATCCTCAGCGTCGAGGCGATCGCGCACTTCTGGCCCGCCACCCAGGAGCAGGTCGTCAACGCCTGCTATGCCACCGGATTCCATGTCGTGCAGCGCGGGGTGATCGGCGACGAGCTCGTGGCAGAGGAGTATCTGAAGCTGTGGGAAGACAAGGATTGGGGGTCGCTGATCCGCAGCACCGATCCCGTCATCGTCGACCTGATCCGCGATCGTTATCCCGAGCTGGTGCCCTACCTCGCCCCCGTGGCGAACCCCGTTGCCGCCGAGGCGCGCTACCTCCGTGCGCTGCACGGCGCGGACACCCCGATCGTCTATGCCGGCGTGGGCGATGGGGCGGGGCGTGGCGAGGCCGATGTCGCGCTCACTTTCGACGACCTGGAGCGGCTGTTCGTGCGCCGTGGCGTGCGGCTGCACGAGCAGGCGACCTTTTTCTCGCGCATCCCTGAAGAACGGCGCCGCCACTTCAGTGCCGCGGGCGGCCTCCCGCTCGAGGTGCTCGTCTCCGAGCGCCAGGCGAGCCGCCGCTTTCGCAAGGTGCGCGGGTTAGCCGGTCTCGAAGCTATTGCCAAAGCGGTCGCGGTAGACCGGATCGACTTGGGCTTCGTCGACATCCTTCCCTACGAAGGGTGCCTGGATCATCCGCTGATGGGCTCCAGGGACGGCCTCTTCAAGCGGCGCCAGATCGTGCAGGCGAGCGAGCCGCCGCGCTCCGCTGCACCGGTGGTCGATCGAGCGGTCGCCCGGCGGGTGCAGCTCGGCGCCGTGTTTCCCCTGGAGCGGCGCGAGGCGCATCCGCATTCCGACGCGGTCGATGGGATCCTCACGGAGATCGGCCTCGCCCCGAACGGGCGGGCGTGGGACTGCGGGGCCTGCGGATTCGCCACGTGCAGCGGGTTTGCCCAGGCGGCGGCGCAGGGGCGGACGAGCCTGCAGGCCTGCCCCCCCTACCTCGCGCGCCGCGCCGAGGAGGCACAGCAGAAGGCGGCGATCGACGCCCTGACGGGGCTCGGGACACTACGCCTGCTGCGCGACCGGCTGGCCAACGAGCTGGCCCGCTCGAAGCGCAGCGGGGAGCCGTTCGCCGTCCTCTTCATGGATGTGGACAACTTCAAGCAGGTCAATGACGGCTTCGGACATGAAGCCGGAAATCTTGTGCTCAAAGGCACAGCTTCGGAGCTTCTGGAAGTGGTTCGTAGTACGGACTTTGCGGCCCGTTACGGCGGCGATGAATTCGTAGTACTATTGGTGCGCACTGGCCGGGATGGCGCCCGGCTGGTGGCGGAGAAAGTACGCAGCAGAGTGGAGGAGCTGGGGAAAAGCCTAGGACTTCCCCCCAAGCTCGTAACCGTCAGCATCGGCGTGGCGACGTTCGCGCCGGAAGCAGAACACCATGAAGACGTCCTCGTCGCGGCGGACCGGGCGCTGTATCGCGCCAAGGCCGGCGGCCGCAACCGAGTGGCGATGGGAGAGCGTTGAGCCGTGACGACACCGAGACCGATTCGCGAGACCCCTCACACGCCGCCCCCCGACATCGAGCCGGCGGCGCGTG
>DATFSB010000527.1:0-4393 GCA_035262825.1 Gemmatimonadales bacterium
AGCGGAACTCGGTGCCGCCTTTCATGGCAACCGGCTTGCGCGCATGATGCGTGAGCACGAACACGGGGACGTGATAGGGCGGGTCGTCGCCCCACCACCCCTTCCACTGGTCGTCGGGCCACGGCCCGCGCACGGGCCCGAACATGTTGCGACCGAGGATCCATGCGCCGATGTCCTTGAAGCCGCGTCGCACGAATTCGTCGTCGACGCCGGTCGTGCCCTCGGCCGCCTTGTCGCGACCCATCTGCCGAAATGTGCGGGTCGGAAACATCCATTCGTGCAGCGCCTCACCGCCGACGCCGAGCGGTTCCTCGCGGCTCTGCCGCGGCCCCGCGCCATAGCCATCTACTGAAATCGAGAATGCGTGTACGCGGAGCCTGGCCATGGCCCTCTCCTTTCATTTCAGGAACGCTTCCGTCATTCCGACGATCCAGTCCGTCCGCTCCACGATCGACACATGCGTCGTCCCCGGCAGAATGGCGAGCTGCGACGGCGGCAGCGGATGCAGGTCGCCGGCGACGCCGCCGCCCAGCAACCGCAACAGCTCCACGGCGTGCTCGGGCCGCACCACATCGGCATCGCCGTTGATGAGGAGCACCGGCGCCTTGATCCCCTGCACATCCCTGGCGGCGAATCCCTTCCAATTGAGGTCCAGCGTCTTCACCTGCTCCACCAGCTTCGCCCAGTCGGCGGGATTGGGGGCGATCTTCGCGTACGCCACCTGCCACGGCGATCCCGCGAGCAGCGCGGGCGTCAACGTCTTCTCGGCGGCCATCAGCTCGGGATAGAACCCGCGCGGATCGTACGCCGCGCCGCCGAACCAGACGACCTTGTGCACCCGCTCGGGATGCCGCACCGCGACCTGCAACGCGATGCCACCGCCCAGGCTGTACCCGAGGAAATCGGCGCTGTCGATCGCGAGCTGTCCCAGGAGCTGGGCGACGTCGTCGGCCAGCTGCTCGTAGCTCAGCGGGCGATCGCTGTCCTGGGTATGGCCATGCCCCTGCACCTCGACACCGATGACGCGATGGGTGTGCGCCAACGCCGGCAGCATCCTGGCGAAGTCGGTCTGAATGTTGGAGAACGCACCGTGCAAGAGGATGAGCGGCCGGCCGCTGTCACCGTGCAGCTCGTAGTACATGCGCAGCCCGTTCACGGTCGCGTAGTGCGCCTGCGGCTGGACGCTCATCACGCTTCCGTTGCCCGAGGTGCCGGGTTGGCAGCCCAGCGACGCGACCAAGACGAGTGCGGCGAATGTCAGATCGGGTCTGCTTCCAAGTCCGGTCATTTTCTTCCCCCTGGATTCCCGAGGCTCACGCGGTGGTGCAAAATTGGGGATGGTCCCGCGCAGTCAATCTGTGATGCTAATGAAGGGGAAACCGTGAGTCTTGAACGGACTGGCTGTAGAGCCTCGGTGTGGCTGCCCAGTTAGGCCTCGCGACCTGGCCGGCGGCGATGATTGTGTGGGGCCCGGGGTTCGTCTCCACGCCGCATCACCACCCGTGCACACAGCTGATCCTGACGCTGCGGGGCTCGCTGCGGATCAGCGGCGGCCCGCGCGCTCCCTGGAAACGGTGTGGCGCCGCGCTGGTCCGCCACGACGCCGTTCATCAGATCGATGCGCGCGGCACCCATGTTGTGATGGCCTACATCCACACGGCGAGCCATCTGGGAGCCGCCCTCGGGGAGTTGATCGCCGGAGACATCACCCGCGTGAGTCCGGCGCGCCTGGCACGCTGGCGGGCGTCGCTGGGGTCGCCGGTGCGCGGCAACCGCGTGGATCAGTGGGTGCGGAACGACCTGCTGAATGGCGGGCCACCCGCTGGAGTCGACAGGCGGGTGCAGCGTGTGCTCACCTACGTCCGCCAGTCTATCGGCTCGTCTCGCGATTTTTCCCTCACGACGCTCGCCGCCCTGGTCGGCCTATCCCGCTCCCGCTTCATGCACCTATTTACGCAGTCGCTCGGCGCGCCGCTGCGGCCCTACGTGCGTTGGCTGCGCGTGCAGCGCGCGGCGTGTGAGCTGATCGCCGGCTCGCGCATCTCGGCCGCCGCCCACAGCGCCGGGTTCGCGGACGCTGCCCACCTGAACCGCACCTTTCGCCGCATGCTGGGCATGCGACCGAGCGAGCTGGCGTACTACGCGCGGCACAGCCTTGGATTGTCGCTGATGCGGTGAGACACCCTAAAATGTTCGGCCTTCACGCGTGCGCGACACCCTAAAGGGTGTGCCTCTGAACATCACTGTGCTAAAGCACAGTGCCTTTGAGGCTCACGCTTTAGCGTGTCGCCTCGCACGGCGTTTGTCCGGCCTAGGGCATGTACCGGGCGACTGCCATCGCCGCCACCGCGAGGAACAGCAGCACCGCGGCGATGACCCCCACCGTTCCCGACCGTTGCTGCAAGCGGCCCAGCTCGGCGGCCTCGTCGGCGTTCGGCGGCCCGCCCCGCTTTCGCGCCGCCTCGGCGATCGCGCCCATCCGCCGCGCCGCGGGCATGCCGACCACAACGCCCAACAGCAGCGCCGTGACGGCCAGCGCGCCGCCGACCATGAGCGTGCGCCCCATCGGCGAGCGCGCAAACGCCCCGTTGCCGCTCGAGTCGAGCAGCAAGAGCCAGATGCCCGAGATGATGGTGACCAGCGCGGCCCCCATCATCGCTACCGGAACGCGCCGCTTGGCGAACTCCGCCAGCACCGGCTGCGCGGCGGGACCGGCCGCTTTGAACGCGGGCAGGAGGAACCCGGCGGAAAAGATCGCAGACCCGGCCCAGAAGACGCCGGCCACGATATGAAAGAGACGCAGGATGAGAATCATTGACCGACCCCCCATAAGCCACGGGCCTCCGTGGCGATGACGTCCGGCAGCTCCTCAGGGAAGAACAGCTTCTGGCCCGGCAACCGCCGCACACCGCGTGACGCTCCGAAGGTGCGCGCCAGATAGTCGGGACTCGCACTCGAAAAGATCGTATCGGCGGTACCCCACAGAATTCGCGTCGGCACCGTGCTGCGCTGCAGCGCGGCTTCGATGCCGAGCAAAGAGTTGTGCTCGAGTGCCAGGGCGTAGGCGTGGACGAGCGCCTTGCGCCGCGCCGAGCTGACGAGTGGCGCGAAGTAGTACTCGATGGCCTCGTCGGTCGGATGGGCTGGGTCCGCGTAACACATCCCCCCGATGCCGCGCGCGGACCGCGCCAGCACCTTGTCCGCCAGCCACGGGACGAGCCACTCGTCGACGTACTTCCCGCTCTTGGAAAGCTCGATCACCGGCAGCAACGCCGGCGGCGGGCTGTCGTGCTCGGTATCGCAGTTCGTCAGCAGCAACGAACGGAAGCGCGCCGGGTGCCCGGCGACGAGCAGCTGCGCCACCGCCCCCCCGCTGTCGTTCGCCACCAGGTCCACCGCGGCGAGCGACAACGCGTCCATGAGCTGGACGATCATCGCCGCCTGCGCCGCGGGTCCCACGCTCGCACCCTCCGCCACCTCGGTATAGCCCATGGCCAGAAAATCCGGAGCGATGCAGCGCCGCACCGGGGACAGGCGATCGATGGCCCCGCGCCACTGAAAGCCGTTCAACGGGAATCCGTGGAGAAACAGGACCGCGTCGCCGCTGCCCCGCTCGACATAGGCGATCCGCCCGGAGGTCGTCTCGGCGAAGCGGCGCGACGCCGCGTAGGCCGCCGCGTCGAGCGGCGCCCCCTGGGACTCGACCAGCGCCGAGAGCCGGGTAGCCCAGCGGCGAGACACGGTCAGGGCGGCACTGCTTCCGAACATCAGCTCGAGAAACTGTCGGCGTTGCAAGAAATTCATCCTCTACCGCTCCTTGGCGTCCCGTCTCAAACGGTCAAATCGTCTTGTGGGGACACCCTAAAGGGTGGGCCTCACACTTCACTGTGCTTCGCACAGTGCTCTTAGAGGCTCACGCTTAGCGTGTCGCCTCGCGTGAGGCCCATCCTTCAGGGTGTCGCCACGTCGGGCATGCTATCCGTTCTCGCTCTCAGCGAGCCGAGCGAGTGCCCGCATCACGTCCGGGAAATCAGCCGAGATGGCCGGGCCAATCGCCGCGGCGTCGGGGCCCTGGACGGCGATCGCGTACACGATCCGCGTGCCCCCGCCTGCCGTCTGTTCCAGCCGGTGCTCGACGCGCACGACGATGTCGCCGAGACGGGTTTCGTCCACGAACCGATCGTTCTCCCGCACATCCACGAGGCGGGAGCGCAGCGTCTCCATCCCCGGCGGCGTCATCAGGAACTCGGTGCCGGCGGCGAACGGTCCGTCGATTGTGATGCGTTCGATGCCGGCGTTCCAGCGCGGCCAGCCAGGGACATCGGCGAAGTAGCGCCACAATGTCTCGGGCGAGGCGGTCGACTGATGCTCAACGCTGTGTTGCCATGTCGTC